>CAZIYN010000131.1:0-6614 GCA_964543495.1 uncultured Dehalococcoidales bacterium
CACCGATACTTACCGCCGTTAACGCGTCTCGAACGATTGACATCATGTAAAACACATTCTGGGCTTTATTATTGAAAGCAGTACCGAACTCCTTCTCTATCAGTCCCGGAAACATCGCCGTGAAAATACCAGTCGCCTCGATTGCCGGACCCTTGGTAATAATTATCTTATCACCGGCTTCCGCAAAACGGGGAGTTACATACTCGTCAAGCCCTCCGGTACCTACCATTGTCGCTCCGCCGACCATCGGATAATGGCAGTTTTCATACCTGGCGGTGTGCCCGGTGATGACACTGATACCGAGCTTTTCACACTCTCGGTGTATCGTATCCCACATAATTTCAAGCTGTTCTTTTGTCATCTCCATGGGTAGATTGAGGTCGATTGAGAGAAGTTCCGGTTTGAGTCCGCTGGTTACGGAGTCGGAAGCGATAATATGGGTAGCGAACCAAGCCGCCCTCTCCCAGCCATATTCAGGGACTATGAAAACGGGGTCGGTGGTGAAAGATACCGCCCTGCTGCCGATTTCAACAATGCCGACGTCCACACCGTGCTGCGGTCCCACCAGGATATTTTTATTTCGTGCTCCGAGACGCGGAAAAATGAGTTCAGCGAATATCTCCGGCGATATTTTACCTATTTCGGGCATTTCAACCATTGCTGTTGTCTCCTTCCCGTTTCTTCGAGAGGTAATCGTCGATTGCGAGATTTAGTGCTTCTTCCGCTAGGACGGAGCAGTGCATTTTCACCTTGGGAAGTCCACCGAGGGCTTCGGCTACCGCCTTATTGGATATCTGACGGGCTTCACTTATAGTCCTGCCCTTGACCATCTCCGTAACCATCGAACTGGTGGCTATTGCCGCTCCGCAGCCGAACGTTTTAAACCTGGCATCGGTTATGATTTCATTTTTAACTCTGATATACAGTTCCATAATATCGCCGCAGACAGGATTGCCTACATGTCCGACTCCGTCGGGATTCTCGATATCCCCAACGTTTCTGGGGTTCTTAAAATGGTCCATTACCTTTTCGCCGTACAGGGTGCTTATATCACTCATATTTATCTCCCGGTATTAGCTTTTAATCAGTGGTGACATCGCTCTGAGTTTACCGACGATTCCGGGTAATACTTCCCGGACTCTGTTAATATCATTCTCCGTGGTCCATTTGCCCAGAGAAAACCTTACCGAACCATGGGCCTCTTCCGGTCGTAGCCCTATCGCCTGGAGAACATGCGAAGGTTCAAGATTAGCCGAACTGCAGGCAGAACCTGTCGAGGCACATATTCCTTCGAGGTCGAGGTTCAGTACAATCGATTCGCCCTCTATATAATCAATACTGACATTAATGTTATTAGGCAGTCTTTTCCTCGGGTGCCCGTTGAGTCGGATATCGTCGATATTTTTCTGTAAATCAGTTATCAGACGGTTGCGCAGTACCGTCAGTCTTTGCATTTCCGAGTCCTTTTCAAGATACGCCAGCTCAGCCGCTTTTCCGAATCCGACGATTCCGGCAACGTTTTCGGTACTTGCCCGTCGCCCTCTTTCCTGTTCTCCGCCATGAATCAGCGGAGTTAGTCTAGTACCTTTTCTCACGTAGAGGGCACCCACCCCCTTGGGCCCGTAAAGTTTGTGTGCCGATGCGGATAGCAGGTCTACTTTAAGGCTGTTCACATCTATGGAGATGTGCCCGAAAGTCTGAACGGCATCGGTATGAAAATATACTCCGGCTTCCCTGGCGATGCTGCCGATTTCGCTTATGGGCTCGATAGTACCGATTTCGTTATTTGCGTGCATTATCGATATCAGGATGGTCTTATCAGTTATCGCCTTCTTTACATCGTCCGGATAGACAAGCCCGTATTCGTCAACAGGAAGATAGGTGACTCCGAACCCCTGTTTCTCAAGGAACTTGCAGGTCTCAAGTACGGCATGATGTTCGATTGAACTGGTGATAATATGGTCGCCTTTAGACCTGTTTGAAAAAGCGACTCCTTTAATGGCAAAGTTGTCCGCCTCGCTTCCGCCGCTGGTAAATATTATTTCGTCTTCACGGGCATTGATGACAGAAGCTACCTTTCTCCGTGCTTCCGTGATAGCATCGTTTGCTTCCTGACCGTATGAATACAGGCTGGAAGGGTTGCCGAATGCGTCGGTAAAATAGGGGCACATCGCCTCCGCCACTTCCTGGCGAACAGGTGTAGTGGCGGCGCAATCGAGATATATTCGCTTCACTTGCAGGCCTCCAACCATGCGTCCTGACGGAGAGCGATGAATATCCCCACCGCTCTCCGTCTCAGGTACATGAATTTATTTATGCCGAACGCTCGACTATGTTCTTAAACACTATCCCTGACTCAGCTCCCGGCAGCGGAGCCACCGGTTCTGTCAGCAGAAAATCACCCTTCTGTATCCATTCCTTCAGGGTACTGGCAATTTGCGTTGCCTTGAAATAGCTGGATAATGAAGTCGTCGGTACCTCTTTACCCTCAACTTCTATCTTGCCGGTTCTTAACCGGGCGTAACTGACTTCGCCGAGTACGTCCGGCTTTCTCTGCGGGTACGATTCGGAATAGTCCACTATCGGCGCGTATATGTCCTCGTCCTTTACCGACGTATATTCGAGGATTTCTTCATTCAGCACCGGAATAGGGATTCCAATACCTACCGTGATGGTAGTACCGTATCCGGTCATAGTAGTACCGCGTAACCATTCGGGACTCATCTGTTTGAGGTCGCCTATAACAGAGAGCGTTCCGGACGGGCGCTTCGGCACTCCGTTGTCTCCTCGAAGGGCTCCGGGATTGTGCTGTGTTCCCTGCCAGGCTATAAATCCTTCACCTCCGCCGAGAAATATTTTCGTGCCGATACCTATAGCCTTGTAATGCGGGTCGTTCAGCAGTGGAGATAGCTGTCCGGCACTGCAGTAATGTGCATTCGCCAGATTAGCCTTCAGAGTACCCATATAGGTATATATCGTTTTATCGGAAAGATTTACCGCCACGTTGTAGTTCTGATAACCGTTTCTGATATCGAACAGGACCGCCTCATTGATGCTCTCAAGGTTTATCAGTGTATCGAGGTTTTTCCTGGGATAACAGTCGGTTCCGTAAGCGGTAGCAACTAGCCTGACATCTTTTCCGTCAACGAGGTCTTCTATTACGTGACCGCCTCCATAGTTGAAGTCACCGGGATGTGTCCTGTTCCTGGGATCATCATCGGGTAGGGCGGTAGCACCTATGAAGATGTCTACTGCCGCCAGCCCGGCGTATGCAGGCACGTCGTTTACATAGACCTTACCACCGCCGAGTTTTATCCTCGGTAATGCATGGCCAACGTTAAGGAAGGCCCCCGAAGAACACATCGGTCCGAAAGTCCCCGTAGTTACTACATCCACCTCTCTGGAGGCTTTCTCGATGCCTTTTTCAGCAACGACGCTTATTATTTCTTCAGCGGTTACGACTACCGCCTTGCCGTCTTTTATTTTCTCATTTATTTCAGCGATTGTTTTCGCCATGTGTTACCCTCCTGAATTTGTTTTTATTCACGGAAAAGCCCTTTCGGGCAACACATTCGACATAAGCTAACCACCGCACTCAAAGCCCTGTCCTCAACATTATTTGTAATGTATGTGTTATATACCTTCACCATTACTGAATTCCTTTACTAATACCTTTCTTTGTTCTGCAAAATCATCTTCCGATACGAGAAGTCCGCTTGCTTCCTCGACCTTCTTAACACGGTCTGCCAGCTTTATCTGCTGTCTCAGGACAAGTCGTATCGCCTCTGCTACCGGGTCGGGCAGTTTACCATGCTCAAGTTCCAGTACAGGCTCCGGCTGGTCTTCGACGATTTTCCCGGGGATACCTACAACCGTGGATCCCGGCGGTACAGGTTTAATTACCACCGAACCGGCTCCAACTCTCGCTCCGTCACCGACAACAATTGCTCCGAGGACGACCGCTCCGGTGCCGATTACTACACTATTGCCTATTGTGGGATGACGTTTCCCCTTCGTCAGGGAAGTCCCTCCCAGTACCACTCCCTGGTACATAAGGACATCGTCTCCCACTTCCGCCGTCTCACCGATTACTACCCCGGAGCCGTGGTCGATGAACAGACGCTTGCCTATTTTCGCTCCTGGATGAATCTCTATGGCGGTAAAAAATCTTCCTATGTGAGAAACGAGCCGGCCCACGAATTTTAATCCATGCTCCCAGAAAAAGTGCGATAAACGATAAAACCACACGGCGTGCATCCCGGGATAGCAGAACAGTATTTCAATTACGTTCCTCGCTGCCGGGTCTCTGGCAAAAACCGTCTTGAAATCGTCTCTCAAGGTCTTGAACACGGTTATTACTCCTTTATCACTTTCCGCATCTTTTATTAAATACTCTGACTATTCTGGGAAAGGTCCTTGAACAACCAGGTGGAAAGGTAGCGTTCTCCCGTATCCGGGAACACCACTACAATGAGTTTTCCTTCATTCTCTTTCCTTCTGGCTACCTCGAGCGCTGCCCATGCAGCCGCGCCCGAGGATATTCCAACGAGTATTCCCTCTTTTCTGGCAAGTCTCCTCGCCGTCTCTCCGGCGTCGTCATTACTTACCTTGACTATTTCATCTATAAGGTCTGTTCTAAGAACATCCGGCACAAATCCGGCACCGATCCCCTGTATCTTATGAGGACCCGGATTTCCTCCGGACAGGACAGACGAAGCCTCGGGCTCGACGGCGATTGCCTTGAACCCGGGTTTCTTTTCTTTTAATACTTCGGCAATGCCTGTAATCGTGCCACCGGTGCCGACACCGGCTACAACGATATCCACCTCACCGCCTGTATCCCTCCAGATTTCCTCCGCGGTGGTCAGCCGGTGAATTTCAGGATTCGCCGGATTTTTAAACTGCTGGGGTACCACGTAGCCCGGATTTTCCCTTACCAGTTCTTCCGCTTTGTTCACCGCTCCCGGCATTCCCTCGGCTCCCGGTGTTAAAACAAGCTCGGCACCGAGTATGGTCAGGAGTTGCCGTCTTTCCAGTGACATCGTATCGGGCATCGTTAATATCAAGCGGTAACCTCTGGCAGCGCAAATGAATGCCAGTGCAATCCCCGTATTACCACTGGTAGGTTCTACTATGACGGTATCTTTATTAATCAGACCGGCTTCTTCGGCGGTGACAATCATCGCCATGCCAATCCTGTCCTTGACGCTGCTGAGGGGATTGAATGATTCCAGTTTGGCAACTACTTCTGCCCGGGCGCCTTCCGTAATCCGGTTCAACCTTACCAGAGGTGTATTACCGATGAGTTCCGCTGAATCGCCGGCTATACCTCTTGTCAGTTTTGGTATTTCTACGGTCTTGAATTTAAGCTTCTCAATTGTATCGATTTTTCCAGCCATTGTTATCTCTCCCCGCTTCCCGGAATCTTTTCCGCTAAAGAATTATCTCTGTTCGCTTGCTCAGCGATTTTATTAATTGCCTTTACAGTGAAGTCTATTTCCTCCGTGGTATTAAAATATCCGGGACTTATACGTACCGTTCCTTCAGGGAAAGTACCGAGTGTCCGGTGGGCCAGCGGAGAACAGTGGAGTCCGGCTCTTACCTTGATATCAAATGCGGTGTCCAGGACGGCTGCTACTTCGCCCGGAGAAATACCTCTGATACTAAAAGAAATAACAGGGATGCTCTCCGATATCTTCCCGTTTCCGTACAGAATAGCGTCCGGATTTTGTGAAATGCCTTCTATAAGACGTTCAATCAGCATGTTTTCATACTTCAGAATTACTTCAACACTCTCCTGCGATATAAACTCAAGACCGGCACCGAGTCCGGCGATACCAAGGGTGTTCGGTGTCCCGCTTTCAAATTTGTACGGCAGATTCGATGGTTGTTCTTCCATTTCCGACTGCGACCCAGTACCGCCTTCCCGAAACGATTTAAGCTCCACCCGCTCGCCTATATAAAGCACACCCGTACCGGGAGGGCCGAAAAGTCCTTTATGCCCGGAGAAAGCCAGGAGGTCTATGTTGTCTGCCTGTACATTTAGAGGGCACTTCCCCGCAGTCTGGGCGGCATCTACGAGAAATGTTAGGTCATGTTTCCTGGCAATCATTCCGTACCTGCCAATCGGCTGGATAACCCCACTGACATTGGAAGCATGTGTCATTTCTATCAATCTGGTTGCCGGAGTTATTGCTTCTTCGATTCTCTCCGGAGGAACAAATCCGTCCTCAGGTTCGGGGTTAATCCTGGTGACCCCGACTCCCTGCGCTGCCAGCCCGGTTAAAGGTCGGACAACGGAATTATGTTCGAGGGTGCTGGTAATAGCATGGTCCCCGGGCTTGAGCAGTCCCTTCAAAGCCGTGTTCAGTGAGTCGGTGCAATTCTGGGTAAATATAATCCTGTCTACCTCAGGAGCATTTATCAGTCCGGCAACAAGCCGGCGCGTATTATCTATTGTCCTGCCTGCAGCCACGGCAAGGCTGTGACCGCCGCGACCCGGATTACCTCCGCTTTCACGCAGGAACTTATCCAGAGTCCGGTATACACTCTCCGGTTTTGGCCAGGATGTCGCTGCATTATCCAGATAAATCATCATTCTTCCTATGAGCCGA
>CAZIYN010000132.1:0-6601 GCA_964543495.1 uncultured Dehalococcoidales bacterium
GATAGAGCGTACTGGAAATTTGACTTAGCACGCTCGGTATAATATAATGCCGAGTTGTCCTAAAGCTTATCAATTGGAGGCTAAATTGGCTATTAACTCGGATGTTCGCGGGGAAAGACTTTTTTTACTTGGTAACGAGGCGATAGCCAGAGGAGCAATAGAGGGCGGAATTCAGGTAGCTGCTGCTTATCCGGGAACTCCTTCAAGCGAGATAGTAGAGACTCTGACTCATGTAGCTAAAGAGCTTGGCATATACGTTGAATGGTCAATCAATGAAAAGGTAGCGTTAGAAGTCGCTTTTGCCGCTTCAATCTGCGGGGTAAGAGCCCTGGCAACGATGAAGCATGTCGGGGTTAATGTAGCTCATGAACCGCTGATGACTGCCAGCTATATAGGCGCAAAAGGCGGTTTTGTTGTCCTCACAGCCGACGACCCCGGGATGTGGAGCTCACAGGATGAGCAGGATAACCGGTATATCGCCGAGCAGGCCTACATACCGGTCCTCGAACCGTCCACCGTACAGGAAGCCAAAGACATGATGGCCGAGGCCTTCAATCTTTCAGAGGAATTCGGTCATCCTTTCATGTTCAGGTCGGTTACCAGGATAAGCCATGCCAGGAGCGACGTCGTCCTGGGTGAAATGGAAAAAACGAAGAGGCAGGGCACGTTCGAGAAAAATGCGGAATTACTGGTTCATGTTCCGGCCGTAGCCAGGAGAAACCGGGTGTTGATGCTCGAGAGGTTTGAAAAAATAAGGAAAGCCGTGAACACGCTTCCTTTCAATCAGCTGAAGCTGACCGAAGGAGCAAAGCTGGGTATTATCGCCTGTGGACTCTCCCACAGTTATGCTCAAGAAGCGATAAAGTGGACAGGCATTGATGAAAAAGTATCTACGTTAAAGATTGGCACACCTCATCCGCTGCCTGTTGAGCTGGTGAGGAAGCTGTTAGAATCAGTGGAGGAAGTACTCGTAGTAGAAGAACTCGAACCGTTTGTGGAAAACCATGTCAAGGCAATCGCGGGGGAAAATAACATTCCCGTTAAAATCCACGGTAAAGACCTGATATCTCTCACCGGAGAATTATCCACAGGTCAGGTTGCGGAAGCCATCGTTAAGCTGACCGGCTTCAAGACTTCAATTGATTTCACCAGGATGAGTGAGATTGAAAAAGAGACCACGCCACTCCTGCCGCGAAGACCACCGAACCTGTGTGCCGGCTGTCCGCATCGTGCATCTTTTCATGCAATCAACGTGGCCTCGCGAAGAGTTGCCAGGGATTACGGCAAGGATATAGAGCCTATCTACCCGAGCGATATCGGCTGTTATAATCTGGGAGTTAATCCCCCGCTGAAAGCCGCAGATACCACCATCTGTATGGGAGGAAGTTACGGTATTGCCAACGGTCTGGCTCATGTAATCGATGCTCCTGTAGTAGCCCACCTCGGTGATTCAACCTTTTTCCACAGCGGGATACCGCCGCTGATAAATGCCGTTTACAACAAAGCAAATATAACAATGGTAGTACTGGATAACCGGACTACAGCTATGACGGGGTTTCAACCCCACCCAGGCACAGGTTATACCGCTATCGGAGATGAAACTATAGCGTTGGAAATCGAGGGTATTGTCAGGGCATGCGGAGTGGATTTTGTTGAAGTTATAGACCCTATCGACTTACCCAATGCGGTAAAGACTCTCGAAGAAGCAATAAGATTCAACGGACCGTCTGTAGTAATTTCCAGAAGGCCTTGCGCCATGGAAGAACAGAGGGAAAAGAGGCGGAAGAAAGAGAAAATTATTCCCTGCGTAATAGACCAGGATAAATGCGATGCCTGTAATGCATGCATTACTCTGTTGGGTTGCCCGGCAATAATAAAAGAGAATGATAAAGTTTTAATTGATATCTCTTCTTGCACCGGCTGTGGTCTTTGTGCCCAGGTTTGCCCGCATAAGGCAATAATACAGGAGTGAAACGAGTGGTAAAGGAATTTAATATACTAATTGCAGGAGTCGGCGGGCAGGGAGTTATTCTGATGTCAGAGCTCCTTGGTAACGCAGCTATTAGGGACGGACTCAATGTCAGAGGTTCCGAGGTATTAGGCATGGCAGTCAGGGGTGGCCCTGTAGTCAGTATGATTAGACTGGGAGATGAGGTCTATGGACCGCTCATTCCCGCGGGAAAAGGCGATATTCTGGTAGGGATGGAGCCGGCAGAGGCATTACGGAACATCGGCTATATGTCAAAATCCAGTTTGATTATATTGAATACCCAGAGAGTAGTCCCTTACACGGTTTTTATCGGGGAAAGCAGTTATCCCGATATAGCAGAGGTAATAGAGATATTAAACAGAAACTCGGGCGAGATGATTCAAATGGATGCCACTCAAATTGCTAAAGAAGCAGGCAATCTGCTAACTACTAATATCGCTATGCTGGGCGCACTATTCAGTAGCGGAAAACTTCCGATAAAGGAAGAGACCATAAAAGAGTCTATCCAGGACCGGTTTTCCGGTGAGGCCGCTTTACTCGACCTAAAGGTATTTGACCTCGGATACCAGGCATATAAGCAAGCCTGAATACTATCGCGGAAACGAACCTACTATATTCCTTCCCAAATTCATGAAAGCCCCTCACGCATGGTCAACATTACCCCACCGTGTGACATATTTCGCTTCCACTTCGGGATTAACCCAACCTTCAGGCCACTTCCCCGACATAATTCTGGATATATCCTCGATAGGACTCCGACGGACATTAGCTGCCGAAATATCTGAATAATGAGCAGAATGACCGGTAAGAATAACATTTTCGAGTTTGAGTAGAGGATTATCCATATCCAAGGGTTCAACTTCAAGTACGTCCAGTCCTGCTCCAGCGATATTACCATTTAAAAGTGCTTTATAGAGAGCTCCTTCGTCTACCAGTGGCCCCCGGGCAGCATTGATGAAATAAGCGGTAGGCTTCATTAATTTAAACTGGTCTGCCCCCAACATATGTCGATTTTCGCTGGTCAATGCGCTGTGAACTGAAATAAAGTCCGACTCTTTCAATAGATAGTCAAGTTCGACTTTTTTCACGTCCATCTTCTCCATAACTTCACTCTCCACATAGGGGTCATATGCCAGAATCTTCATTCCGAAGCCTTTAGCTTTAGGTACGAGAGCACGAGGTATACGTCCAAAACTGACAAGCCCGAGTGTCCGCCCCCGTATCGGAACAATCCCTTTCCATATTCGCTCCATTTCCGGCCCATGGAAGACTTTCCACTCTCCCGCCCTGATTGCCTTATCCAGTCTGACAATTCTGCGGGCACATGCCAGGAGCAAAGACATGGCGTGGTCAGCTACCTCTTCTGTCGAAGCCTCCGCTACACAGGAGACGCAGATACCTGCTTCCGTAGCTGCCGCCACGTCTATATTGTCATAACCCGTCTTCGGGGTGGTAATTAGCCGGCATGATTTGAGATTATCGATTACTCTTCTGGAAAACGGTTCCGTGGTAGTGACCACGACATCAGCATCACGAGCGGAAGCAATTATATCTTCTTCAGTAGGCGAAGGCTTACTTACAAATTCCACTCCTTCAAGCTCTTTAATACGTTCACCGAGATCTCTGACAGGGTAATCTACAATAGCGGTAGAAACAACTTTCAAGCTCATCATCAATCCCTCCTTTAGACTGTATGGAGGTTCTTTCAAAGACAAAGTCTAATACTTGAAGTGATATATTGTCAAAGAAGGTTAAATAGTCACACAACTTTTCAGAGAGTACTACAACCACTTTATGGGAGTTTCAGTCTCCAATTGACACCTACTATGGCATAAATTATAATTTTCACAAGCTAAAATAAGGAACTGTATGAACCTCTCAGAAATGCTGGCACAAAACGCCAGTATGTATCCCAATGAGATAGCGCTTGTCGAACTGAGACCGAGCAGGAATTTCAGGACGGAAATCACCTGGAAGGAATTCGACGAAGAAGCCAACAGGATTGCTAACGCCCTTATCTCCAGGGGCATCAAAAAAGGCGATAAAGTAATCCACTGGGTGATGAACTCCATCGACTGGCTTACAGCTTATTTCGGTATAGTCAGGACCGGAGCCTGGACAGTACCACTCAATTTCAGGTTCACCGGCAGCGACCTCGAGTACTGCGCCTCGATAGCCGAAGCGAAAGCAATTATTCTGGGAGAAGAATTCGCCGAGAGAGTCGAAGACAGCCGACAGAAGCTTTCATCTATAAAGGACTTCCTGTTCATCGGGCGGGATTTACCCGAAAGAATGGAAAGCCTTGAAAAAATAGCCAGCCAGTCTTCGCCAGAACCAGCGGGAGTCCACCTTGATATGGAAGATGCCTGTGGGCTTTATTTCACCTCCGGTACCACCGGAATGCCGAAACCGATACTTCTAACCCACAAGAATATGGAAAGCGCCGCTATTAGCGAAAACCGCCATCATTTTATTACACATGAAGACACTTTCATCCTGATTCCGCCTTTATACCATGCTGGTGGAAAAATGCACTGGTTCGGAAGCCTGATTGTCGGCGGAAAAGCCGTTATACTTGCCGAAATGAGCCCGAAGAACATACTTGATGCCGTCCACAACGAAAAGGGGACGATAGTATTCCTGCTTGTACCATGGACACTGGATATACTCAGAGCGCTTGACAGCGGTGAACTGAGGAAAGACGATTACAACCTGTCTTGCTGGAGGTTAATGCATATGGGAGCTCAGCCGATACCGCCGAGCGTGGTCAGGCGCTGGAAAGAATATTTCCCCGATATGCAGTATGACACCAGCTACGGGCTCAGCGAGTCGACGGGACCGGGGTGCGTTCACCTCGGCATCGAAAACGAGTACAAGGTGGGAGCAATCGGCAAGGCAGGCCTTAACTGGGAAACACGGATAGTGGATGATAACGGAAAAGACGTAAGTCCGGGAGAGGCCGGCGAACTGCTGGTAAAGGGCGCCGGGGTAATGAAGGAATACTATAAAAATCCTGAAAAAACAGCGGAAACCATAAAGGACGGCTGGCTTTACACGGGGGATGTAGCAAGAATAGACGAAGACGGGTTTATCTACCTTGTGGATAGAAAAAAAGATGTTATTATCACCGGAGGAGAAAACATATACCCCGTCGAAGTAGAGGACACAATCCGTAACTACCCCGGCATTTTCGATGTTGCCGTAATCGGAGTCCCCGATGAACGGCTTGGCGAAATAGCCGCCGCCATAATCGAACCCAACCCGGATACCGCCCTGAACGAAGAAGAGATATCCAAATTCTGCGAAGAGAACCTGCCCAGGTATAAACGCCCCCGGCGCATATACTTCGATAAAGTACCCCGCAACCCCACTGGTAAGCTGGAAAAACCGAAGCTGAGAGAAAAATACTCCGGCCAGAAAGAAAGCTTCAAACTTCAATGAACCTTTTCCCTCTGGACTCTTTATCCAAACGGATTTATAATTTAGCGTTCGAAAAATAATTTAAGGGTATGGAAAATGAGTAACCTAATCGTGGAAACAAATGAGGGAAAACTCCGCGGCGCAATGGAAAGAGGAGTCTGTTCTTTTAAAGGCATTCATTACGGGGCATCCACCGAAGGCAGCCGGCGCTTTATGCCGCCAGTACCTGCAGAACCATGGACGGGAATCAAAGACGCTACCGAATTCGGTCCGACCTGCCCCCAGCTCTCGATGGGGGCGGGTAATACATCCGGTGAACCGATGACGGGACGCAATCCCCAGCCACCGCGAAACGAAGACTGCCTGGTGCTGAATGTCTGGACGCCGGCTATTAATGATAGCAGCAAACGCCCGGTTATGGTCTGGCTTCACGGAGGTGGATACGAATCCGGGTCTGGTTCGGAAACCTGGTATAACGGGGCAAACCTGAGCAAGCGGGGTGATGTGGTTGTGGTTACACTTAATCACCGGATAAGCGTCCTCGGTTTTCTCTACCTGGAGGAAATCGCCGCAAAGGAGTACAAAGCTTCCGGTATCGCCGGGATGCTCGATATCATCCTCGCCCTAGAATGGGTAAGAGACAACATCGAAGCCTTCGGCGGCGACCCCGGTAATGTAACCATATTCGGCGAGTCCGGCGGCGCCAGGAAAGTCTCGGTTATGATGGCGATGCCCTCTGCCAAAGATCTGTTCCACAAAGCGGTTATCGAGAGCAGCCCGTCCCTACGCGCCAGGACTGCCGGAGAAGCCAGCGACCTTGCCGAAAAGATGCTGGCGGAACTGGGTATAAAAAAAGACGGGATAGAAAAATTACAGGAGGTACCTCCGCAGCAGTTACTGGAAACGTCAAGGAAACTGCAGCAGCAGGCGCGACAGGGTTTCTCCGACGGAACACCCGGGAATGTCAACTGGTTGTCGCCGGTAGTGGACGGTGATTATCTTCCGTCCGACCCGTTCGACTCCGTAACCCTGCCGACCGGCATGGAAGTACCGCTGTTAATCGGTTCGAACCGTGATGAACTTGCTCTCGGACTCGCTTTCAGACCGGAACGCGGAAAAATCGACGAAGCCGAGGTAAAAAAACGCCTTGCTCCGATGCTGGGTGATAAACTCGACCGCATATACAACGCC
>CAZIYN010000133.1:0-6292 GCA_964543495.1 uncultured Dehalococcoidales bacterium
ACATTCATCTATCAAGTATAAAATTTACACCCGAAGAACTACTCGGTCTAGGACTATCCAGAGAACTGGTAGTGCTTATTCTTTCAACCCTGCCTATAAGTGAGTGCAGAGGCGCAATACCGGTGGCGATAAACCTGTTCGGCTTTCCCTGGTACGAGGCTTATACGCTGGCGATAATCGGTAATTTGATACCCGTTCCGATTCTGTTGCTGTTTTTCAATACTTTCTACCGCCTGCTTGGAAGAATCGGGTTTATTAAAAGGTATTTCGATTGGGTCCTGGAACGCACCAGGCAGCGTGGAAAGCTGGTGGAAAAATACGAGAGAATAGGTCTTATGCTGTTCGTTGCCATTCCCCTGCCCGTAACAGGCGCCTGGACGGGTGCTTTTGCTGCCATAGTCTTCGGCATCGGTTTTAAGCAAGCATTATTATCTATTACAGCGGGAGTGATAATAGCCGGGGCAATAGTTACCTGCCTGAGCCTGCTTGGCTGGATAGGAGCGATAATCGCCGGTATTTGTCTTGTTATACTGGCGGTTTTCGGCCTCTGGAAACTCTAGCAGCAAGCCCATCTCATCTTGACCGTAGTTTCGGTGCGTGCTAAATTTAATTAGCCAATCGTGTCCCTGTAGCTCAGCAGGATAGAGCGGCTGCCTTCTAAGCAGCGGGTCGGGGGTTCGAATCCCTCCAGGGACGCCACAGCCTCATTCCACCCAAAACAGGAAAAATATCAACAGACAGGGCCACTGCCTTACCGAAAATGCACGAAATGTGGCATAATGCAACAAAACAAGCTTATTCTTAATATTAAAAAATATCGGAATGCCGGCTTGTTCGGACAAGAAATTCACCGGGCAGAGGCTGGACGATACCGGACTGTACTACTACAATTCCAGATACTATGACCCGATGATAGGGAGGTTTATCAGCCCTGACCCGCTCACATAATGGCCGGAAGGATTCGAAATATTCCCAACAAAAGAATAGAACCGCTGGAGACGCATGCCTGAGCTCAATGGATAATTCACGGCTCGAATAATTGAGTATTTATTTCCATAGAAATAATATAAGAAAAGATGGAGAGTCCGCCGTATAAAGGTGGCTCTCCATATGTTTTTCTGATGGACACGAGCTAATCCGTTACTTTACAATTAGCTTTAGGACCAATATCCCCGGAATATTCCGATTATATACTTTGTAACAATTGATGCCCGGTACCCGTTTAGTAAGGAGAAAACCAGTTGCCTGAATACGGAGCCGCTGATACACCATCTGATATCGATAAACTGGTAGAGAGAGCCATAAACGGCGATGGTGATGCCTTCGGGAGGCTGTATGATATGCATGTCGACAGGGTATACAGGCATATTTTCTACCGGGTAAGCAGTACCGCCGATGCCGAAGACCTTACCCAGCAGGTCTTTGTAAAAGCATGGCAGGCAATCGGGCGGTATAAAAAGACCGCGAGCCCGTTTCTAGCCTGGCTGATTAAAATAAGCCATAACCTGGTTATAGATTTCTACAGGTCGAGAAAGCCCGAGATACAAACCGATATTGATATGTCCGCTACCGGACCGGAAGCCACTCCCGCACTTCTGGCGGAAACAGAGTACACCCGGCAGGAGATACGTCAGGTCATTAATAAGCTCGGTGGCGACCAGCAACAGGTTATCCTGATGCGCTTCATCGAAGACTTCTCATACGCGGAGATTGCCGCTGCTCTCGGTAAAAGCGAAGGGGCTGTCAGGGTGATACTGCACCGGGGGTTGGCGAAAATGAGAACAATCCTGGAAAAGGCATAACAGTGAACGATATAAATGAGATACTGATTCAATGTATAGATGACATCAGGGCGGGCAGGACCAGCCTGGAAGAGTGTCTTGAGCGCTATTCCGACATACGCCGGGAACTGGAACCTTTACTGAAGATTGCACTCAGTATCGAAGAATCGCCCAATATCAGACCATCGGACGCCTTCAAGGTCAGGGCAAGGGTCGGCCTGATGGAGCATATCGCTTCAAGTCAGTCTGGGAAGAGAACGGCCGGGTCAGCACCTCAAGCCAGCATCGGTCGGCGGTGGTTTTCCGGATGGGTAAAAGCCGTAACAATCACCGTTGCCGCGATACTGTTTGTCTCCGCGGCAGGTACCGGAACGGCATTCGCATCGCAGTCCAGCCTCCCCGGCAATACGCTGTATCCGGTAAAACTTGCCACAGAGCAAATCTGGAGGGTAATTACATTCGATGATGCTGCTGAAGTTGAGCTGGAACTCAAGTTTGCCGGCATCCGCCTCGACGAGCTGGAACGAATCGTGAATATGCCAGAGAGCCAGGCTTCGGTTACTACAGACAGCTATCACCGGATAATGACCGTATCCGTCATCTATAACATTCCCGGCAGAGAAAAGCGTGCCGATACCATGCGGGCAGACCGGATTGCGGCGGCCATTACCGGTTATGAGAGAAATCTCAACCTGGCTATTACAAAAGCCGAATACATCAAAGACGGTCAAACGTTAATGGTAACAATTGCCCTGGCTATCAGGAACCATCTTGACAGGCTCGATGAGATTGAGGATGGAGCCTCCGACGAAGCAGAAGGAATTACCGGCAATGCCAGGGATATAGCTATAAACGGACATATTAAAGCACTGCGGAATGTAGCGGAGAAGAATCCGGTTAGAGCTATAGAAATAAATGCGGATACTATGTTAAGCAGGCTCGGCAGAGCTGAAGACGAACTTGAGACGGATAAGGTCGGTGAAATGGAAAAGAGTCTGCAGCATTTTCAGGTGTTACACCAGCTTGGTAAAGAGATATCCGAGGATGCCGGGCAGATGGGATACGATACTCGGGCTATCGATAAGATAAATACGCAAACTACAGCACGCCAGATGCAAATCCTGGTGTCTATTTACGATAACACGTCGGGAGAAATAAAGGACGCCGTTAAAAAAGTAATGGCGACTTCCCTGGAAGAATATGAGCAGGCTGTTAACAGATTACAGCAACAGGGAGCTCTAGATGAGATTCCTGAAGGGTCGCTCCTGCCCGGTGACATTCTCGATGACATTAAAGGTAAGATAATGCCACCGGAATCGGAGAAGCCTGTTGACAGCTCCGGAGAACCCGGTGATGGCTCGGGAGAATCCGGTGATGGTGCAGGAGAACCCGGTGACGGCTCGGGAGAGCCGGGTGACGGCTCGGGAGAGCCAGGCGATGGCTCGGGAGAGCCAGGCGATGGCTCGGGAGAGCCGGGCGATGGTTCGGGAGAACCCGGGGATGGTTCGGGAGAACCGGGTGATGGTTCGGGAGAATCCGGTAACGGCGCAGGAGAGCCCGACGACGGCTCGGGCGGACAGGGAGACGGTTCGGGCGGGTCCGGTGGTGGAAAACAGTAGTTAATTCATAATACCGCATAGTCCGGGTTATTCCTCATATCTTCAACTCTGCTCTATTCAGATTTCCGAATATTTTTCACTCCATTTATATCATCCTGTAACAATTCTTCGTCTGTTCCGTTATGTAGTAATGAAATTACTTTGCAGTACGCAGACAACCGGGAACGCTTGGTATAAATGGTAATTCAATCCGCTTCGCCGTACATACAATTAAACGGGAGACATAATAAAGGTTTTACACTTATCGAAACGCTGGTAAGTGTAGCTATCTTAGCAGCTATCGGCGTGGTCCTGATGCTCGGGCTTTCTACCAGCTATAAGAACGTGGATATCAGCCAGGAAAGGACATATGCCGAAGGCCTGGCTAAATCCCAGATAGAATATATCAGGGCTCAAGACTATATATCCGTGGTCAACTATGACCCTATCGACCCGGAAAAAAGCTATGGGATTATCGAAATTCCAACCGACCTGGCCGCAATGGGCTATAGCGTCGAAATTAATGCTCCCGAAATTATCAATGCCGCAGGAGTATCCGGATATGAACTTCAGAGTATAACCGTAAAGGTCAAGCATCACGGAGATACGGAGTTGACCGTTATATTCTACAGAACGGGACTGGCTTTATGAAACAAAGAGGATTTACTCTTATAGAGATGGTCGTGGTCCTGGGAATAACAGGAGCTGTTATAGTAGTAGTTTCAATGACTATTACGAATTTCTTCTCGCATTATCAACAACCGGGAACTCAACAAATTCTTTTACAGCAGGCCCAAAATGCCGGCTATCAGATGTCACGTGATATCCAAATGTCCGGTAACGTGACGCCGGGTAGTCCCGATGGTTTTCCCATCACCGTTAATATTCCGGTCGACCAGGACCCCAATAATAACTACCAGGTCAGCTATCTCCTCGATAGCGAAGAATTGAAACGCCGGCAATATAATTCATCAGGAAATTTAACCGGTGAAACGACAATTACACGGTATGTGGATACCGGAAATACTACCTTCCAGAATATCTCGGAAGGTCTGTACAGGCTTACGATAAAACTATCAAAAGACGGAGAAACGGTTACCGCTAATTATGAGGTACAGCGGAGGCTCATCGTTCAGTAATCGCGAATGATAGAACCGAATATGAAAATAAACAGAAAAAAAGAGTCCGGCTATATGTTCCCGATGGTCCTGATTCTACTCACCGTGGGAATATCACTGATATTATCGACACTCTATATCAGCTACAGCACCCACAAGTTTCATCGGGTTGTGGAGACCAATACACTTAATGCATACGCTGCTGATTCCGGTATCGAGTACTGCCGTTATGCGATATACAATTACCCGGCAGAGATTCAGCAGTCCCCCCTGGATGAGCACCTGGTTATTAACGGTATAAACGTGCATGTCACTGCGGAGTGGGTATACGCTATGGGTGGCTATATGATAAACTCCACCGCCAGTAAAGCCCAGAGGACCTGCACTATCGAGTGTATGATTGTTATCGATGTCGGCCTATTTGGTAACGTGGTTGCCTGTGACGGAAATCTGGATATTACCAACTGCCAGTTTATAAACTCGGAGTACCCCGGAGAGTCTGATATCTATACCCATGGAGATATTAATATCACAAACAGCTATATAGACGGTGATGTTAGAGCCAGCGGGACAGTTACGTGGGACACACCGACTGTGATTACCGGCGAAATTATCGAAGGAGCCGTAGTGCTGGTATTCCCGACGATAGACCCGCAGATACATGAAGACAAGGCGAAAGAAGGCGGCATCTACGTAGGAGACTATAATACATCGGACGAAGTACTGGGACCGCTATATATCGATGGCAATCTGGTTTTTGGAGGCGGAGACGACGTGGTGCTCGCAGGGACAGTGTATGTTACGGGGGATGTAAATATGGGAAATGCCAATGTCACCGGATTCGGTGACATCGTTGCCGAAGGCGATATCTCTTTCACCAACTATACATATACCGTTGAGAATCCCGTTACCCTGCCGCTACTTATGACCGTAGGTATCGACAAGAGTATTATTCTTGGAAATGACCAGACCGGCATCGGTACAATGGCGATACTCTACGCCCCTGAAGGCGTAATTGACCTCGGCAATGTCGATGTAAAAGGCAGTGTGGCAGCGCCGCTCGTTAAATTGAATAACGCCACTATCGAATATCCCGCGGAGCTTCGAGGTCGTGCAGACCTCCCGGGCGCGGGTCTGGACACCGTCACCTACATTTTTAAATAGCTACTGTCTATAAACCCGGATTGAAGAGAATTTATCTATAACCATGCCGATACCTTCCCAGTAATTTTTTACATACTATTACTTATTGACATTCATCGGTCTATTCTATATTATTTCTGTAATACCTAGAGTCCCTATGTATTGAACATAAGTATTTCATAACTACAAGTGAGGTAGGGTAAACTGCAGAGCCTGGAAAAATTCCTTGAGGTCAACAGGACCTTCCCAAAGACCATAGAAATACTCGACCTTAAAAGTCAGGGTAAGAAGGTCTTCGGCTGGCTTTGCACTTACGTCCCCGAAGAGATTCTCCACGCCGCCGGAATACTCCCGGTCCGTATCACGGGTCATGCCCAGGAGACCGAACTGGATGACGGTAACGCTTATCTGTATATAAACAACTGCTCTTTTTCCCGCAGCTGTCTTCAGATGGGACTCAGGGGCGAGTATGATTACCTGGACGGCATCGTAGCCGGATCGACCTGCGATGGCGCCCGCCGCCTGTTTGATTTATGGCAGTATTATTTAGCAGTGCCGTTCCATCAAATTCTCACGATACCTCGTAAATACACGGAACGCGCTCACACCTTGTACCTCGAGCAGGTATTGAAGTTAAAAGAAGACCTGGAAC
>CAZIYN010000133.1:6302-6565 GCA_964543495.1 uncultured Dehalococcoidales bacterium
ACCGATGAAGCATTAACAGAATCGATATCCGTCTATAATACTTCCCGGTATTTGCTGAAACAGCTGTACGAACTGCGGAAGCTCGATAAACCGCCGATAACCGGCGCCGAGACCATGGAAGTGCTCAATGCCAGCCAGCGGATGCCAAAAGAGCTGTTTAACGAATACCTCGGCGGGCTGCTGGATGAACTTAAAGGGTCGGAAGGAAGTCACAGGACCCGGTCGCGCCTGATGGTCGTCGGCAGCGTGATGAATAATCCGGA
>CAZIYN010000134.1:0-6516 GCA_964543495.1 uncultured Dehalococcoidales bacterium
ATGAAACTGTTTTCAAACCCGGGGGTGTTTTTCTTCCTGTAATCGTGGGTTACCATCATCTTCTTTCTGCCTTCGATTTCCACGCGGGTCAGCTCTTCGACGTCAATCTGACTTGAGTTCGGAAATCGGTTGTGGAACCAGTAAAGGCTGTCCTGGTTTTTCAGGTTGCTTCTCATAAATCCCGGCTGGCCGCCAAGCTCGGTAACTTCTTTAGCCTGCCTGGCTGCTTCTTCGGGGTTGTTCTTCCTGAAATCCTCGACTTTTTCGAGGTCGACATTCGCTACCCAGAAGCACATCGCAAGGTTGGCAATCCTGAAGTTGGGTGGAATGTTAGTCTCGAACCTGGCTCCCGCGTATGGCAGCAGGTCACCGTCGCCCGTGGAATCGATTACCACTTTAGCGGCTATCGCCTGCCTGCCGGACTTGCTCTCAAAGATTACGCCTTTTGCCTGGTTTCCTTCCATTATGGGTTCCGTGCCCCAGGCGTCCAGATAGACCTTTACTCCGGCTTCTTCCATCATATCGTTCAGGAGGCATTTCGAAATTTCGGCGTCTATCATAGCGCTGTAAATAATCCGTTTCTGGCGGATATAAAAGAAGGATTTACCGCCGTAATAGCTTACGGTGTCCTTATCGGTAGAACCCCAGTCAGATTTCTTAGGGTAGTCGGATGCTTCTCTCTCGTCGAGCCTGTCTATCCACTCCTGGCAGATACCGGCTATCTGCTGTTTACCGTTGATATCACTCATATTGGGGATAATGGTAACCAGTCCGCCGGTCCCCATTCCGCCGAGGTGTCCGTAACGTTCGATGAGCACGGTATCGGCACCGCTGCGGGCCGCCGAGAGGGCCGCCCCGACTCCGCCGGGACCGCCGGCGACCACTACCACGTCCGCTTCACGGACTACTCTGGTATCCCTGGCTTTCTCATGAATCATATTATCCACGGGCGTAATCCTCCTTCTTCTATAAACGGAAACCTGTTAATTATTCAACATTATCCGTAGCTAATTCTATAGTCGGCAGTTATCCTTTGTCAACGTTAATTATATCTTATATGACTCAGTCACCCTGAGCGTAGCGAAGTGTATCTCCGGGGACGAATCTGGTTACCCCACCCTGAGATTCTTCGTCCGCTATAGGCGGACTCCAGAATGACATTTGAGGGACTACACAAAAGTCCAGAGGTACTGTTTGCCCGTCATTACGGACCAATGGACGATGGGCCGGCTGACTTTTTCGATTGAAAGCGGGCAGTGTGTAAGTCCGGCGGGAACGTAGACCATGCAGGTCTCCGTGAGGACGTGTTTTTCATCGTCCAGATATATTATCACCTCACCGCCGAGGTCGGCGGGATTTTCAACGCTGGTACCGACGAAACCGATTATCTCGTCGAACTCGTGGGTATGTGGTTTTACCATTTCTCCGGTGCTTTTCGTCCCCGGTCCTACCAGGCAGACTTCCATATAGAAGGCGTCTTTTATTATTTTTTCATCCAGCCAGAGCACACCCTCTGAAAAAGGGACATCCGGCTCTTTCACGTTCGGGGTGCGCCCTCTGGCGTTAAGCTCTTCATCAGTAAGGTATTTCGTGATTATATTTTTTGCGTATTTCAGTTCAGCCATACTTTCAAACTCCTCTGGTATTTTTAATGATTGTATACTTTTAGAGTGTGCCTTAACAAGAAGGCTATTACCGCACCGCTGATTTACCCCTCCATAATCGGGCAAAAAAAGTCGGGACAAAACAATACGGCGGTGGTATATTATCGTCAAAGGAGACGCGGAGTTTATGGAGTGGTCGGAAAGAATGAATGCGGCAGTCGATTATATCGAGGAGAACCTGGCGGGAGAAATCGACTTCCCTGAAGCAGCGAACAGAGCGTTCTGCTCAACATTTCATTTCCAGAGGATGTTCCTTGCTCTGAATGGTCTGACTCTTGCCGAATACGTAAGAAGGCGGAGACTCACGCTGGCGGCGACTGAAATTTCGTCAGGTAATGGTAAAGTAATCGATATAGCCCTGAAATACGGCTATACATCACCGGATGCTTTCACCCGGGCGTTTCGTAATATGCACGGCGTTACTCCCCAGGCGGCGCGCGAGCCGGGAGTGACACTGACGGCGTTCCCGCGTATTTCTTTTAATATTGTTTCAAACGGGGGTAAAGATATGGACTATAAGATAATTGAAAAACCAGCGTTTAAAGTTATCGGCGAAGGAAGAATAATCACGACTGAAAACCAGGAAAACTTTAAACGTATACCACAGTTCTGGGATGAGCTTATCGAGAACAATCGACTTGAGACTCTGATGAAGATGACACAGGGTAAAACCGGGCCGGTCACTGGAGCCGATTCGCTGAGTGTCATTATCGCCATAGAACCGATGGTGAAATTCACCTATGTTATAGGTATTGAGAAACCGGATGTGCCCGTACCGAGAGAATTTAAGATCTATGAAATACCAGCGGCAACATGGGCAGTGTTCGAGTCAATAGGACCTATGCCGGGCGCTATACAGGACGTAACGATGAAAATATTCCGCGAATGGTTCCCTTCAACAGGTTACGAGCATGATAACAAACCGGAGCTGGAGGTTTACCTGCCGGGAGACAGGGGAAGCGAGGACTACCACTGCCAGGTATGGATGCCGGTGGTAAAGAAGTAGCAGAACGGATCGGTAAATAATAAGAGGGGCTTTTAAGCCCCTCTTTGCTTTTTACACCTGAAATTAGTATAAATGATTACCTCTCATAAGTGGGCAGAAAAAGACGAGACGGGTCTGGGAGATACTGATATCCTTCAGTGAAGGAGAAGCGGAATTATGGAATGGTCGGAAAGAATGAACGCGGCTATCGACTATATAGAGGAAAACCTGGCGGGAGAAATCGACTTCGCCGAAGCAGCAGACCGGGCTTTCTGCTCCACTTATCATTTTCACCGGATGTTCTTGGCTGTATACGGAACAACTCCGGCGGAATATGTTCGGCGACGGAGACTTACACTGGCGGTAACAGAGTTGTCCCTCAATTCGTCCAGAGTAATCGATATAGCCTTGAAGTATGGTTATGAATCGCCAACCGCATTCACACGGGCGTTCAGGAATATGCACGGAGTGACACCAACGGCGGCGCGCGAGCCGGGTGTAACACTGACGGCGTATCCACGAATCTCTTTTCAAATTCAACTAACAGGAGGAAATGATATGGACTACAGGATAATAGAAACTCCGGCCTTCAATATAGCCGTAGTATCAAGGAAATTCACTAATATCGGTGGACAGCATCTCAATGATCTCCCGGAGTGGTGGGGAGAATTCAGAAAGTCACCAGATTGTGCTGCGCTTGTGGCTCTTTCCGGTAATAAACCCGGTGTATTAACCGGAGGGACGATGCTGGGTATCTGCTATGGGGAAGAGAAAACCGGTGAGTTTTATTACGGAATAGCAGTTGAACTGCCCGAAGGCGCTTCGGCGGGGAAATTCGAGATGATGGAAGTACCGGCGACTTCTTGGGCGGTATTCGACTGTTTGTTACCCGATTTTCAGGAGACTTCCACGAAGGTGTTCAGAGACTGGTACATGGCTACCGGTAACGAACATACTGGTGGACCTGACCTTGAAGTATATCTTGATATGGGAACGGTGCCAGATAAAGAGATGAGGTGCCAGATATGGGCGCCGGTGGTAAAGAAACAGTAAAAACGGGTTGACAGATGAAAAAGGGGGGTCTATAAAGACCCCCCTTTGCTTTTTACCCTTAGAATTAGTATAAATGATTACCACACATAAGTGCGCATAAAAAGGTGAGTCAGTAGGGGAAAACGCCTGTATGCTGTTATTGAAGGAGACGTGGAAACATGGAATGGTCGGAGAGAATGAATGCGGCGGTGGAATACATCGAGGAGAACCTGGCGGGGGAAATCGACTTCAATGAAGCGGCTAACAGAGCGCTCTGTTCCACCTATCATTTCCAGCGGATGTTTTTTGTCCTGAACGGCATTACGCCCGTGGAATATGCTCGTCGGCGGAGACTCACCCTCGCCGCCCGCGAGCTGATGTCCACGGACCAGAAGGTCATCGATATCGCCACCAAGTATGGCTACGATTCGCCGAATGCGTTTACCCGGGCGTTCCGGAACCTGCACGGCGTTACTCCTCAGGCGGCGCGCGAGCCGGGAGTAACACTGACGGCGTTCCCGCGTATCTCCTTTAGAATTGTTAAACAGGGAGGTAATGACGTGGACTATAAAATCATTGAGAAACCGGCATTTGAAGTTATCGGAAAACTGAAACGGGAAGCAACTTCAGGACCAACGGAGCGTAAACTGGTAATAGACCCTGATACCTGGAATAAAAACTGGTTCGGTATCTGGGAGGAATTCGGCAGGACAAAACACGGTGAGGAACTGGAAAAAATAACCCGGGGCAAACCGGGACCGGTTACGGGAGCAGTTTACCTGAGCGTCTGTGAGGTGAGTGATAAGGTGGAGGAATACACTTACACAATCGGCGTGGAGAAGCCCGGCACAGAAGTTCCGGAAGGATACGGGGTTATCCGGATTCCGGCTTCAACCTGGGCGGTGTTCGAGGCGGTGGGACCTTTCCCGGAAACGATTAATAAAATGCAGGACAGGGTATTTCTGGAGTGGTTTCCTTCTACCGGCTACGAGCACGCCGGCACTCCGGAGCTTGAGATATATCCGCCGGGAGACAGAAGCAGCAAGGAATACCGCTGCCAGTACTGGCTGCCGGTTTTGAAAAAATAGTAGTAGGCAAATCGTTTTAGTGTAGTGTAATTTTGTAGAATAACATACCGACGACAGTCGGTATCCAGAAAGGGCTTCTATGTATGACGGGTACCTGGATTCCGGCTTTCGCCGGAAATTGAAAAAGGTTAAAGGTGGGGAGAGGATTCTCCCCACCTTTATTTTCCCCTCAACTTACTTCGTGTTCACCAGTCTTACCGGCCTGCCTTCTATATAGCCCCGGTAACCCTGGGGTTCGAGCTGGAACCTGGGACCGTCTTCATCAGCCCATTTGAAGCCGTATATCTCGGGATTGTACCTCTTCATCACTTCCCAGAGGTCGCCGATTGCCTGCTCGAAATTCTCATCGTCGTATGGTTCTCCCTGGAAGACCATCATCTTGCACGGCGGCAGGTCGATTATTTCGAAGCCTTCCGGCACCTCGCCGTGGTAGTCCGCCGGCACTTCCACGCCCTGCGTGTAGACGGATGTCCCGGACGGGCGCATATTTTCAGGCATCCACATCCCGATAGGTTCGTAGAGGGCTTCTTTCACGCTGCAAAGCACGCCCCAGATTTCATCGCACCCCACTTCTTCTCCGTACTCGAAGTAGTTCGTCGCCTTCGCTCCGCGTTTCAGAATCAGTTTTCTTTCCGGGCGGTCGACGACCTGTACGAAAACGGTACTGACGTTTGTTTTTTCAGACACTTTATCCTCCCTGTTCTGTTTCCAGAGGTAATAATCACGGATACTGTTCGGCATAAACAACTTTATCGGCTGCTTTTTCTTTCCGTAGCTCCGGGGACTTACTCCGAACTGCCTGGAAAACGCCCGCGTGAATCCTTCGTGGGAATCGAACACGAAATCGAGGGCGACATCTATTATCCTGGTTTCCTCATCTCTGAGCTTGACGGCTGCCCGGGACAGCCGGAGCGCCCTGATGTATTCGAAAGGGGTTTTACCTGTCAGTTCTTTGAAAATCCTGACCGAGTGCCACGGAGAATAACCGGCGGTCTGCGCCAGCATATACAGGGTAATCGGTTCCGTAATATGCTGTTCGATATAGTCCTGCATGCGCTGGACGGCATTTATCTTATCCCAGTTTTCCGTGTTTTACCTCCTTTAGAGAGTGTAACACCACGGGTGGCGGATATTCTTGACCGGTATTGCCTTAAATAGTTTGGGGAAGGTGCCTGTTAAAGAAGCTATTTTTTAAGGTCGGCAGTTATCGTTTTTGCCCAGGACTCTATCGAATGCCAGTCGCGGAAATCTCCGAACTCCGCCTTTACCATCCGGATAATAAATCTCTCAAAGAAATTAAGCTTGTTCATTTCGATAATGCCATGGAAAACTCCGATATGCCGCGGCTTGATGGCTTCTACAACCGGTTTCAGCTTTCCCGGGTAAAGCCAGCCCTGCATTAACTCCGTGGCATCTCCCTTTCCGGTGGGACCACTTACGAAAAGCCAGACCGGCTTGCCGGTTAAAATCGTTAAATTGTTTTTCAGGAAGTTCACTGCGTCTTTCCGCCACTGGCCCATATATACTGCGCTTCCTATTACGAAAGCATCATATTGAGCAAGGTCTCCAACCTGTTTAGCCTGCAGTACGTCGACCTGCAGACCTTCTTCCCGCAGGACCTCACCTATCTTTTCGGCGATACCTTTTGTTGCGCCGTGTTTGGAAGCGTAAGCTACCAGCACTTTATCAGCCATCCGACCACCTCCAATTTACGTTTATATGTAATTTATTACAAAGTATATCACAG
>CAZIYN010000135.1:0-6501 GCA_964543495.1 uncultured Dehalococcoidales bacterium
GTAAGCCACTTTATATGGGTAGTCAAGACTGCCGCCGGTGAAAAAGGCGGGCACGCTTTTAAACTGGAACCGTGTTCAGAGACGCTGTAGTACAAGAATAAGGGTCGGCACCCTAATAACCGTCTCCACCCTGCTGGCTCTTCAGAGCATCCAGCCAGGCAGTAGACTTTACTTCCCGTTCCAGCAGGTAGCGCAGGTAATTCCTCATTAATAGTTCCAGCTCCCGTGAAAGCTCCGGCGTCACTTTCAGCCTGCTTGCAGTATCATAACCGCCGCTCTGGAAAAGGCGCAGTACCTTCAGGGCATTAACGGACAGAGAATAGGTTGAAAGCTGGCTGTAGCCGCAATCGGGACACAGGACACCTCCGGCGGAGGGACTGAAGTAGTTGGTTACAGGCTCGAGGGCTGATTTGCAGTGAACGCAGTTTTGAAGCTGGGGACGGTAACCGACCTTGTCCAGGAGGTTGAGTTCGAAATAACGAAGTGTTATCTCCTTATCGTTCTCCTGGCAGAGGTAGTCTAGAGTATCCAGAAGTAATTTGAAAAGAGGGTAGTCCTCAGCATGTTCGACGGTAAACTGGTTCACCAGCTCGATAACATACAATCCGTATGATGTTAAATCGAGGTCGCTTTTCAAAGGTAAAAAACTGTTTATCGTCTGGCTGCCGGTTATTGTGTCCAGATTTTTCCCCCGGGCAAAGGAGACCTGGCTGTGAGTAAGCAGTTCCAGGTGACCCGCCATCTTGCTCTTCGTCTTCCGCAAGCTTTTAGCAAAACCCTGAATTTTACCAAGGTGGGGCGTGTAAAAAGTGAGGATGCTGTCCGCCTCTCCCAGCTTTGTCTTTTTGATGACTATTGCTTCCGTCTGATAATTACGCGGTGTGGTCATTTATCTATATTCCCGTTGGTTACAGAATTTCCGGCAGCTCCGAAAACGATTTTATCTCGAACTCCGGTTTTATCCCGGTGGTATTTACTGCTCCTTCGCGGTTAAGCCAGACGCTCCGGATTCCGACATTATTTGCTCCGGCGACGTCATTCTCCAGGGAATCGCCGATATGAAGCAGCTCCCCCACCGGACACCCTGCCGTTTTGATAGCTTCTTCATAGAAACGTGGGTCTGGTTTTTCGAACCCGATATACTGTGAGAACACGACGAATTGAAATATACCGTCCAGACCACAACGCTCCGGGTACGAGTTGCCATTGGAGAGCAAACCGAGTTTATATTTATTCTGCAGCTCACCAAGCACCGGCAGCACATCCTCGTAGAGTTTAATATCCTCAAAACGGTGTTTCAGGTACAGCTCGTTCAATTGAGCTGCCAGGATATCATCGGGCCTGTTTATATATCGCAACGTCTGCTTGAATGCTTCGAGACGGACTTCCTCGAGGTTTGTAACTTTACCCTTCAGTTCGTCGGCAACCCTGTTCCTGATTTCAATCATCTTTTCGATATCGAGTTTTTCAGCGGCTTCCGGTACCAGTTTCACCAGTTCGGCTAATACGATGTCCAAAGAGTGCCGCATAACTTTATCGAAGTCCCAGAGAGTGCCGTCACCATCGAAAGAAATAGCCTTAATTCCGTCGAGCTTGCCCATAATTCTCCGAGGAGTGAACCAGTTTAAAGTCTCTTTACTTTGGTATCGATAATTTTTCTTATCTTTTCATATGTCGGGGGCGGTCCGGTACGTACCTCTTTACCATCCACATACAGGGCATCCGAGATTCCCCACTCCAGCAGATTATCCCTGTTGAAGGTATTAATCTCCTCGAATTCTACGTCGCTACCGTACTTTGCAACTGCTCTTTTAGCTCTTTCATAGGCGAGGTTCTGTGCCATACACCATCCGCTATTGAAAGCAGTTACTTTTACCTTACCCGGTGTCTTTTCAGGTTTTTTCCTCTGCCTGATAAGCTCGGGAGGTTTAGCATCCTCGGCAAAAGGTTTCCAGAGAAGCACTTCTCCCAGGAAACCGTTCTGGTCCACTTTTTTATAACCGTGTTTCTTAAACCAGGAAGCTTTCATCCAGAAGGGCAGCGGGATTCCCCAGGCAGCAATTCCTTTTACTCCGAGTTCTTTTGCATCCTCCTCGGCAGCTTCTAGCAGTGCCGTTCCCATACCGAGCTTCTGGAAGTTGCCTCTTCCTTCCTTATAACCGTGTACCCAGATGCAGTTTATAAAATACAGGTCCTCACCGTTAATGAATGAATACTCGACAGGAACATACTGTATCATCCCGGCAGCAATGCCGGTGTCATTCAGAGCGAGTTTTGCCCTCAGTCCTTTGTTCTTCATTTTACCGTACCACTTTTCTCTGTGGTCGCCGGCTTCCTTGGCTTCGTCGTTCCAGTCTTCAAGGCAGAGGAAAAACAGTTTCTCATCGTCAGGTCTCAGGTCGACTATTTCCATTTCTCACCTCGCTTGACCGATTGAAAAAAAGAGGCATCAGCCCCGTTTCAGTAATGATACATATTCCCTGTAGTCCTGGCAAATCAAATTTCTGACCTGCCCTCGAGGGCTCGGCTGAGGGTTACATCATCGGCGTATTCAAGCTCAGTGCCGAAAGGCAACCCACGGGCAAGCCGGGTAACTTTTATCTCGAGCGGAGAAATCAGACGGTGAAGATATAGAGCGGTCTGTTCCCCCTCCAGATTGGTGTTAGTCGCCAGTATTACCTCTTCTACAGGACTGTCTTTAAGTCTTTCCAGGAGCTCTTTTATCCTGATATCTTCCGTGCCCACTCCTTCGGTTGGGGAGATGGCTCCGTGGAGAACATGGTAAAGCCCCTTATAAATCCTGGTGTGTTCGAGGGCGAGAATATCCTGCGGCTGCTCGACAATACAGACCTTTGAACGGTCCCTTTCATCATTCCTGCAGATACGGCAGGGATTGGAATCGGTTACATTGAAACATACCGAACACAGTGTAATCTCGCGCTTAACCGCCATTATGGCGTCCGAAAGGAGGCTGGCATATTCTTCAGGCGAACGGAGCAGGTAATAGGCAAGGCGCTGGGCGCTCTTGGGCCCTATTCCCGGTAGCTTATTGAGTTCCTGTACCAGCCTCTCTATGGGGTCGTTATTTGAATTGAATTCCTGATTCAAAATGATTACTCCTGATATCTACATAAGTCCCGGAATCTTGAGACCGCCGGTAAGACCTTTCAGTTTATCGGAAGCAATTTTCTGCGATTTATCATTGGCTTCAGTTATCGCCTGCATAATCAGTTTTTCCAGGTCCTTCGGTTTATCTGGATTTATAGCCTCCGGAGCTATTTTAATCGAAAGCAATTTCTGATGACCGTTTACCTGGACTTTTACGGCACCTTTGCCGGATTCCACCTCGATAACCATCTTGCCCAGCTCTTTCTGTGCCCTGTCCAGGCTGGACTTAAGCTGCTGGGCCTGTTTCAGCATATCAAAGTTCATTTTTCCTCCTGGTCTATGATTTCAGCTCCCATTTTCAGCGCCGCTTTCAGGAGGTGGTTATTTTCCTCCAGGACGCAGACAACCCGGCAGGGAAATCCGAGAAAATTACTGAGTATCTTTTCAGCCGCGTGCTGGTTGTCCGCTTTTTCAATCTGTTCTTTAATCAGGGGATACCTGAAAGCCAGCGAAACGATATCGTTTTCAATAGATATCGGTGTTACCCCGGCACTCCTGAGGATAGCCAGCGCCGGTGATTTCTTCGTATCAGGCGGTGCATTTTCAATCACCTGTTTCCAGTTCAAACGCAGCTGCTCCAGTGCACTGCTGTCAGCAACAGGTTGCGCGACCGGTGTTTCTTCGGACTCAGCTTCCGGCTCCGCCGCTACCGGTCCGGCTTCCTCCTCAACCGGTTCCTCCTTTTCCGGAGAAACCTCCACAGTGGAAACATCCGCCTGGGGCGGCGTAATATCCTGCGGCTTCTCCTTGGTTTTTTCGGATACAGTCTCCACGGGAGGAGGCGGAGTTTTTTTACTGGGGGTGGGAGTCACGGATTCCGTCTTCGCGGCAGGACTCTCTTTTTTCTCCTCCGTATCTGCAGCGCAGTCGACCAGTGCCAGTTCCAGTGGAAGTGTCGGATAGTTATCGAACCCGATATCCAGTTGCCCGAAGACTCTGGTGGCTTTCAGGATGCGGTCAAGCGAGGTACTGCCGGCGATATTCTTAAGTTCAACGATATCTTCTGCAGACAGGTCCACGGCATTCTGAGAGCCCGTCTTAATGAGAAGCAGGCTCCGCAAGTATTCCACGAGTTCCCGGTTGAACTGCCTGAGGTCGAGTCCGTCGCTGTTCACACTGTTTATCGTGGATATCCCGGCAGTGATATCTCCATCCATTATCTGCTTAACCAGCTCCCTTGCCCGCCAGTCGCCGGTAATGCCGAGGATAGACTGTACCTGCTGGAGTCCTATTTCCGAACCGTAATAGGTAGCCAGTTTTTCAAGCAGGTTAATCGAGTCTCTCAGGCTGCCGGTAGCGCTCCTGGCAACAAGGTTCAATGCTTCCGGTTCTATAGTTATTCCCTCATTCTCACATATATAATTCAAACGGTCGATTGAGTCCTCGAGCGGGATGCGCCGGAAATCGAATCTCTGGCAGCGCGACATTATAGTAGGCAGGATTTTATGGGCTTCCGTGGTGGCAAGGATGAAAATAACGTGCTGCGGTGGTTCTTCCAGTGTCTTGAGCAGGGCATTTGAGGCGCTGTTGCTGAGCATATGGACTTCATCGATGATATATACTTTATACTTTGCCTGCGTTGGAGCGTAGTTGACCTTTTCCCGAAGGCTCCTGATATCATCGACGCCTGTGTTGCTGGCGGCATCGATTTCAATTACGTCCAGTGCCCTCACTTCCGTTATCGTCCGGCATATCTCGCAGGTATTACAGGGTTCCACATCATCGGTCGAAAGGCAGTTCACCGCTTTTGCCAGGACGCGGGCGGTGCTCGTCTTACCTGTCCCCCTGGGACCGCAAAACAGGTAGGCATGGGAAATCCGTCCGCTGGAAAGAGCATTACGCAGCGTCTGCGTGACAGGTTCCTGTCCGACTATTTCAGCGAGGGTCTGGGAACGCCATTTGCGGTAAAATACCTGAGATGCCATTTTCTTGCCATCATTATACCCCATTAACCTGCCGTTGCCAAAGAGAAAAAACTCACTTTTTCTGAGGAAAGACTGACTTTAACAGGTTGTTTACCGAACATGAATCACATAAAATGATACAATAACTGAACGGTATTTGATTCTTAAAGGGGGAAAAGTGAAATGGCAAGTCTGATTACAGGTGGTACCGGTCTGGTAGGTGCCGAACTGGCACATCTACTGGTCGAAAAGGGAGAAGAAGTAGTCGTATTTAACAGGACGATAAGGCACGACCGTATAGACGATATCGAGGACAAAGTACATGCGGTTTCAGGTGATGCGGGAATCTGGTCTCATGTAGTGAATGTGATAAAGGAATATAAAATCACCGATATATATCATATGGGTTCGATGCTGTCATACGTTTCCGAAAGGAATCACACCGGTTCGTTTCAGTCGAATATTATCGGTACATATAACATACTTGAAGCCGCACGCCTGATGAACGTTGAAAAAGTAATGTTCACCAGCAGCATTGCCACATACGGTATGGGAACTGGAGAGAGGGTTACCGATGAGACCATCCAGCGACCGCTTATGATGTACGGTGTCGGCAAACTCTACGGAGAAGGCCTCGGAAGATTTTACAGAAACAGGCTGGGGCTGGACTTCCGCTGTATACGTTACCCGGATGTGGAGGGACCCGGTGTGGATACTCCGAACCACTGGGTGCCGTATATGATCGAGGATGCTGTGAGAGGAAAACCGCATATCGCCGCCATACCGGAGGATAGAGGGACCTGGATGATATCCGTTAGAGACGCCGCCCGGGCCGCTTATGAAGTGCTGCAGGCCCCCAAAGAAAACATTAAAATGGTGAACTATAACGTCAGTGGTCCCAATAATACTATTACGGCTAAAGAACTGGAAGCATCCATCAAGAAATATATTCCGGGTGCCGTTATCAAGTATCAACCTCCTCAGTCTTTTCCTGCTCCGCCCGGAGGATTCAGGAACAGGATTTTCGATGACACCTGTGCGCGGGAAGAATGGGGCTGGAAACCGGAACATTCCACTGTGGATGAAATAGTGGAATACTTTATCGAGGCGATGAAAGCGCACCCGCACAGATACGGATTGGAACAAAGTACACTTATATAATTAAAAACTGTCCTGAAAATAAAAAACGGCTCCAGATAACCGGAGCCGTTTTAGTATCATATTCCATGCTGATTACAGTAGTGAAGGAACGTCTTTAGAGGTGTCTTCGATTTCTTTGAGCTTGACCTCGGTCTCTTCCTGTCTCTTCTTCATCGCCGGGATGAGGGTTGTCGACCTCGTGTAGTAACCCCTTATCTTCTCGACATCGCTGAGCTCGGAGAGGATAACGCTGACATCCAGCAGTCCCCTCTGTCTGGGATAGTCGCCG
>CAZIYN010000136.1:0-2556 GCA_964543495.1 uncultured Dehalococcoidales bacterium
TCCTGTAACCGCCGAGGCCGCCGCCGAAAGCAGTGCTTGCCCATAGCAGGTCTTCGTTTTCCAGTCCGTACGCTTCCCACATGACCTGCAGGACGGTCGGACCTCAGTGGTAGTCGTTGTGCATAAAGTAGGATGCGCGTTCTCTGGACTGCTCAAGTGATTTTTTCATGGTCATCTTATTTCCTCTTTATTATTGAACGGACGGCCTTCTCGATACCTTCGGCGCTAAGACCGTACCTCTCCAGCAGCTCCGCCGGTTTGCCGGACTTGGCGAAGATATCTTTCATTGCTACGAACTCCATCGGTACCGGCCGGTTTTTAACCAGTACCCGGGCGACAGCGTCACCCAGACCGCCGTGTTCGCGGTGGTCTTCGGCGGTGACAATCACCCCGGTTTCTTTTGCCGCGCTGATAATAGCGGCTTCGTCTATCGGTTTTATCGTGGACATGTTCAGTACCCGGCAGTCGATGCCGTCTTTCGCCAGGTTTTCGGCAGCATTTCTGGCAGCGTCGACCATAATACCGATAGCCATAATCGTGGCGTCCGTGCCATTTCTTAAAACCGCTGCTTTACCCAGCTCGAATTTATAACTTTCATCGAAGATAACCGGCGTATTGGGACGGCATAGCCTGATGTAGAAAGGTCCTTCCTTTGCAGCGGCAGCTTCTACAACCTGTCTGGTCTCGGCCGCGTCGGCGGGGACGATAACGGTGAAACCGGGAAGTGAAGAGATTAGCGCCAGGTCTTCTATCCCCTGATGAGTGGCACCGTCTTCACCGGCGCTGATTCCGCTGTGGGTGGCTACCAGCTTAACGTTGAATCCGTTATAGGCTATCGAAACTCTAATCTGGTCGAAGCACCTTCCGGGCAGAAAGACGGCAAATGTGCTGGCAAAGGGAATCTTGCCCGAAGCCGCCAGACCGGAGGCGATACCTATCATATTGGCTTCGGCAATACCGCAATCGAAAAAGCGGTCCGGGAACTCGGCGCCGAGGAGTTTGGTCTGGGTGGATGCCGAAAGGTCGGCATCCAGTGCCACGATATCCGGATTCTGCCTGGCGAGTTCAAGAAGGGTCTCTCCGTAGGCTACTCTCGTCGAGGCTGTTTCTGCCATCTATTCAAGCTCCTTTAAAGCCTGCTCAAGTTGTTCCGTGTTAGGAGCGTTACCATGAAAAGCGACGTTATTCTCCATGAAACTTACGCCTTTACCTTTGATGGTGTTGGCGATAATCACCGCGGGTCTGCCCTTGACCTGCTTGGCTTTTTCGAGAGTTTCTATTATCTCATTCAGGTTATGACCGTCTATCGTATATACTTCCCAGCCGAAGCCGCGCCACTTTTCGTCGAGCGGGTCAAGATTCATAACGTCCTTTGTCCAGCCGTCGATTTGAAGTCCGTTCTTGTCCACGATAGCTACCAGATTATCTACTTTATAGTGGGCGGCAGCCATTGCGGCTTCCCATACCTGTCCTTCATCGCACTCGCCGTCTCCGAGCATTACGTAAACAGAATAATTTTTCTTGTCGAGCCGGCTTGCCAGAGCGATTCCGGTGGCAAAGGAAAGCCCCTGTCCCAGCGAACCGGCGGACAGCTCTACTCCCGGTGTCAGCAGCCTGTCCGTGTGCCCCTGGAGGTGGCTGTCCAGTTGCCTGAGGGTGAGTAGTGCTTCCACGGGGAAATACCCGCATTCGGCGAGGGTTGCGTAAAGTACCGGGGCTCCGTGACCTTTACTGAGGATGAACCTGTCCCTGTCGGCCCACTGAGGGTTTTCAGGGTCGTGGTGGAGTAGCTTGAAATAGAGGGCAGTAAGGATTTCCACGGCTGAAAGCGAACCGCCGGGATGGCCGCTTCCGGCTTTGCCTATCATGGAAACGATATGGCGGCGGATTTTCTTTGCCATCGCCTCCATTTCGCTTACCGATAACGGTTTTTCGCTGAAGTCTGCCATTTAGTTAATATTACCTAGCCGGAGTTTAAATATCTTCCGTAAAATGCCAGATATGACATCACCCTTGCCGCTCGTTCCGGCGTGGAATATGTCATTATACCATTGTCTTTCAGTAATTTATTGATGGGGACATCTTTCATCCTGTCTGCCCAGTTGTGAAATACAAATAACGGTTTTTTATACTTATGCATATAATCAAACAGCTTCTCGAGGTTCTTTTTCTCCTCTTCTTCCTGTTCCATCATAGCCCTTTCGGCTTCTTCCAGCAATGACGGTTCGCTGTCTGCCTGACCTATTGTAGAAAGGTTTTCGCGTTCGGCGCGGTGTCTCCACATAGAAGCCTGGGCGATACCTCCGATTACCAGGATTGAGTCCAGGTTTTCATCCTCCATCATCGGCCATAGGCAGGGGAATGTTACGTTCCCGAATCCTACCGTATCTACCGGATTGGCATGAGGCCAGCGTTCCGGCAGTACCTCGTTCAGTTTCTCGATTGTTTCCGGTGAAAGCCGGGCTACCTCAAGTCCGAGTTTCTCGCAGGCATCCGAAGAAACACACCCGAATCCGCCTCCGAAAGTCAGGATACCCACTTTGTTACCTTTAGGCA
>CAZIYN010000136.1:2566-6448 GCA_964543495.1 uncultured Dehalococcoidales bacterium
CGGTGCAGCAATGCCAGCGCCACGTCGAAGAGTTCCTCTACCTCATTTACCCTTATCACACCAGCCTGCTTGAACATGGCGTCATAGATGGCGTCAGAACCTGCTATAGCGCTGGTATGAGATTTCGCCGCTCTGACTCCTGCTTCGGTCCTGCCTATCTTAACCAGCACAATCGGTTTTGTTCTGGTGATTTTTTTCGCCAGTTCGAAGAACCGCCTACCCTCTCTGAGACCTTCCACGTATCCGCAGATTACCTTGGTCTGTTCGTCCTGCGCCAGATACTCCAGGTAGTCCTCGAAATGAAGGTCGGCTTCGTTGCCGGTACTCACGAACTTATTGAAACCAACTCCCATTTCGTTGCCGCACTGAAGAATATGCCCGGCAAAAGCGCCGCTTTCCGAAATTACGGAAATTTCTCCCTGCTGGAGAGTCATTCCCTGGCGTACCGTGGAGAATCCGCTCATTGCGTTGAAGTGTCCCATGCAGTTCGGCCCGTTCAGGCGGAATGCGCCTTCACGTGCCGTTCTTACTATTTCTTCCTGTAATTCAGCCCCTTCCGGTCCCGTCTCGCCGAGGCCGGCGGTTATTATCAGACCTGCCTTGGCACCCCGGACGACACAGTCCTGTACTACCGATAGAACACTATCGAAGGGGACGACTATAGCCACGAAGTCCACCGGTTCCGGGATGTCCCTTACAGTCGGATATGTTTTAACTCCCTGTACTACATCGGTCCTGTTGTTTACCGGGTAGGCTTTCTTGATGGTGGGAGACCTCAGTACGCTGGCGAAAACGCCGCCTCCCCACTTACGCTGGTTGTTGGAGGCTCCAACGACGGCAACCGACTTCGGATTGAACAATGCCTCGAAATGGTCCATATTTTTCATAATCGGGTCTGCTTTCTAAATCCATATTTTCGGGAATCTTACCCACCCGGCAGTGAGTGGACATTTAAACGGCTGGGTACCATCTTTCCCTGTACCTTGATTTCGGCTAAACGTAAAAAAAGCTCGGCTTTTGCTGCCGAGGTCGGGAAAATTATGTGTATTTTAGCTAAAGCCGACAGTACTGCTGACGAATTTTTATTTCACTTATTATACAATGCCCGATATTCTCGCGTCTAGCGAGTACTCCTATTCCTGCTGCAATAATTCCTAGGACAGTCTGATTTCGTTTTCGAGCCGGATAACGAAACTCTTCATGTATTCAACCAGCGGAACTCCTAATTTCTTTGCAGACCGAGTATGCAGATTGTGATAGTATCCTATTTGCTGGTTAATCTGGTCGATAATGCTGTGAACAGGAGCCAGACCGTTTTCGGGTTTAAAACCAAATTTCTTAACGAATTCGGCAGGTGATAGGTCCCAGTTTTCTCCTTTAATATTTTCAGGGTTGTATTCAGGTAAGAAATACTTCGATGTAAATGCTCTCATCAGGCCCACTGCGCCCAAAGCATCAAGATTATCCGCATCACGGATGATTTCCATTAATTTGCGCTTTTTGCCAAGTGAAGCAAGACACTCTTCGGCAACCAGTGGAGGTACGCTGTGGTGTCTGATGACATATGTAATCCATTCAATTTCATCCGGGCGAAGGTTTGAATTAGTTTTAAGAAATTCCATAGCAATGTCTGCTCCAGGTGGACCGTGTGGCGGCAGGATTACGTGTACTTCCTTTTCATTTCCGTCCACGATAGAAGTTAGACCGATATCGTGAAGCAGTGCAGTAACTTCGACTATTGTAGTTTCCGGGTAGTTTTCTTCCCGGGCGATAACTAATGCCCAGTTCCTGACGCGGTCGACGTGTTTGAAGTCATGGGCAATGGAAAGGTTTCCTTCTTTCCCTTTAAAAGCCCGTATAACGTAATCCTCGGTCCTTTTTACCAGTTCGTTGTTTGCTGCCATGTGGAATTCCTATCTCTCCCTTCAGGATATGGCGTCTACTTCCGCTATTTCCTCAGGAGTCAGTTTCCATTCTGCAGCAGCGATATTTGTGTCCACCTGCCCGGTTTTCTTTGCCCCGGCGATAATCGTGCTGATACAGGGTTTTGAGAGCATCCAGGCGATGGCAAGGTCTGCCATCGTGTGTCCCCGTTCCCTGGCAAACCTGTCATACTGTTCCAGTTTGTTCCAGTTGGCATCGGTAAAAATCCGGGCATAGGATGAGTTCGGTGCCGAGAGGCGCGCACCTTCCGGAAACTCTTCGCCTTTCCTGTATTTACCGGTAAGGAACCCTCCGGCGAGAGGACTGTGGGGGAAGATACCGATTCCGTAAGCCTGACAGCAGGGAATAAGCTCTCTCTCGATTTCACGGTAGAGCAGATTATACCTCGGCTGTATGGTGACGAATGAATTAAGGTTGTTAACCCTGGAAGTCCAGAGGGCTTCCACAAGCTGCCAGGCGGCGAAGTTGGAGCAACCTATATATCTCACCTTGCCGCTCCGAATGAGGTCGTTCATGGCGTGTAAAGTCTCCTCTATGGGAGTCGATGGGTCTGGGAAATGTACCTGGTAGAGGTCGATGTAATCGGTCTGGAGTCGTTTCAGACTGGCGTCCGCTGCCTCCATGATATGGTATCGCGAGTTGCCTCTCTGGTTGGGACCTTCACCCATCGGAGCGCCGAATTTGGTGGCAATAAAGACTTTATCCCTTTTTCCTTTTAATGCTTTACCGATAAAAATTTCCGAGTTTCCCCTGTCATAACCGTCGGCTGTGTCTATGAAATTGATACCTTTTTCGATTGCGTGGTGTATGACTTTAATGGAGGTCTCTTCATCGGCCCACCAGCCGAAGTTATTACCTCCGAGCCCGATTTCCGATACTTTTATACCCGAGTTACCAAGTTTACGGTATTCCATAATTGCCTCCTCCCGTAAGACCGAAAGTTTTAGATTTTCGCCGTTTATGCTTTAATATGGTTACTATCATGGAGATTAAGCAGGCAATCACTCAGAAAGAGAAGAAAGACCTGGACAGGTTACTCTGGACAGTGCTCTGGAAACCTCTTAATCTTCCGCGTAATATCCGTGATTCATATAAACTGGATACTCCTCAAATCGACCTGATAGCTATCGATAACAAATCGGTTGTCGGAGGGCTGGTAGCTAACTGGCTTTCCGAAAAAGAGATAGAGATACATCATATTGCAGTAAAGTCAGACTATCAGGAAAATTCAATCGGTTCGTTGCTGGTCGAGGAACTTTTCAGGATGATTAAGGAACAGGTACCGCTGAGGATTCAGTCCTATGCCAGAAATACCTCGCTGGGATTTTTTACCAGGCTCGGATTCAAGCCTACCGGCGAAAGACTTGACCAGCAGAACTACATCAAGCAGGGTATCTGGATTCAGCAGATGTATAAAGAACTGACTGAAGACGACCCTCGTCTGCGTTCCCTGTAGACAGGATAGATTTATCCGGTTATTTATATTCGGTTATCAAAGAGCTTACTTTATCCCAGACTATTTTCTTGATTCTTTCTTTTGGCAGGGTGGCATCCACCACCAGCCAGCGTTCGGGTTCTTCCGCAGCCAGGCTGAGGTAGCCCTCCCTGATTTTCCTGTGAAAGTTGAAGTCTTCCTGCTCGAAACGGTCTTTTTCCCTGCTTTTTATACGGTTAAAACCCTCTTCCGGAGAGATGTCCATTAATATTGTCAGGTCCGGCTTCAGTCCACCGGTGGCGGAATTGTTGATGGTCTTGACCGTTTCCAGGTCGAGTCCTCTGCCGTATCCCTGATAGGCGACCGTTGAATCGATATAGCGGTCGCAGATTACTACCTTACCGAATTTTAGATTGGGCTTGATTACCTGGTTTATATGCTGGGCGCGGGAAGCGTTGAAGAGCAACAGTTCCGTGAGCGGCGCCATTTCAATCTCTTTTAAC
>CAZIYN010000137.1:0-6445 GCA_964543495.1 uncultured Dehalococcoidales bacterium
ACCGCCAGTCCCAGCCTGCTGAACTCCACCTCTTTCTGGATAAGGGCGTGAGTGCCGATTATTATATCTATACCGCCGTCCATGATACGCTGCTGGATGTCGCGTTTCTTCGCCGGAGTTATAGCTCCGGTCAGTAATGCCACGGTAATGGGTCCGGGAAGTATACCGGAATATGCGTGTATATAGTCGTTTTCCTCCTCAGGTTCGGCCGTTCCCGAAAGCAGCCGGCATATGGTGGAGAAGTGCTGACCTGCAAGAATCTCCGTGGGAGCCATCAGCGCCCCCTGGTAGCCTGCCGCTACGGCCATCAGCAGAGCCGCCGTCGCCACAACTGTCTTTCCACTGCCGACGTCACCCTGGAGCAGACGCGACATCGCGTGCGGTTCTCCGATATCGGACAGCATTTCATCGAGGGCTTTCTTCTGCGCCCCGGTCAGTTCAAACGGCAGTGATTTTACAAAACGGTCCAGGACTTCATTATCTATGGAAACAGCGTTGCCCGGCTGGCTTTCCTGCCAGTCACGTTTCTTACTCAGAACCCCAAGTTGAAGCAGGAAAAGCTCATCGAAAGCGAGCCGGACTCTCGCCCGTGTTTTCATTCCGGCGTCATCCGGAAAGTGCGCCTGACTTATCGCCTGTTGCAGTCCCGGCATTTTCTGCCTTTCTATAATTTCCGCAGGCAGGAAGTCCTCCACTTCTCCCGCCCACCGGTCAATCACCTCTTTCATTATCTTCCTTACCTGGCGGGGACGCAGTCCGCTGGTGAGTGAATACAGGGGGACCAGCCGGCCGGCATGGACAAGCTCCCTGTCTTCCAGAAGTTCCCATTCCGGCGACTGAAAGACATGTCTCCCTTTGAACAGGCTCACCCTGCCGCTGAGGACCACGCGGGTATTCGTTTTCAGAGACTTTACCAGATAAGGATTATTAAACCAGACGACTCTTACGTTGCCTGTCTCATCGCCTACGGTAGCCTCGGTACTTCTCCTGCCTCCGAGCCTTGTCTCCCGCGCCTCCCAGACATTGGCGACTATTGTCTCCTCGTTTCCTTCCCTGAGCTCTGAAATCGTTTTCCTCTGGCTGTAATCGAGATGCCGGTGGGGGAAGAAGTACAACAAGTCACGGACGGTCCTGACGCCGAGTTTGGCGAACCTGGCAGCCATATTGGCGCTGATTCCCTTGATAACCATAATCGGTGAATCTATCGATACAGCGGGCTCTGCTTTTTTAGGTCTCGGTTTCGGTGAAGTCTTTTTTATTGCTCCGGCAGGTTTTTTTTCAGCAGGGATTTTATCCGCATTCTCAATCTCGTTTAAAAATCCCAGCAGGCTTTCAATCCATTGTTTACGCTCTTCTACGGACAAAGCAGCATAGTTGGACTCAGAAAGTTTGAATTTCTTGAAACGGCGGAGGAGTTTGGGAGAGGATATAGACCCTGCTGCCTGACCTGCCCAGTTGTGGAGGAATTTATCGAGACCGCCGATTACCGCCGTATCCGCATAGCCTTTCTTACACTCGAGCTCGAGAATTTTGTGTAGAGGCTCAGCATTTAACGACAAATTTCCGCCTCCGTAGCCTGCCGGGTTTCAGATGTGATACTTACGGGATACTTTTACTTTTCAGCTTCAAGAACGGTAACGGCAATCGCACCGGGACCTCCGTGGACTCCCAGTACCGGGCTGACTATCGACCTGAAAATGGGACCTTTGAAAATCGTGCTCATTCGCTTAGCCAGGTCATCCGCCACATCCTGAGTCGTGGTGTACTCCACACCCAGCGCCTCGATATTCGAAAAACCGGCAACTAAATTATACAGGTAGTCCATACCTGCCGCCAGTGAACGTTTTCTGGTCAGAGGTGCAATTTCCCCGTCTTTAATTGTCAGTATCTGTTTAATTGAAAGCACCGAGCCGAGCAGTTCCTTGGCTTTACCGATTCGGCCACCCTTGGCGAGATAGGTGAGAGACTCGAAGTAGATAACGAAATGAGTCCGTTCCATCGCACTGCGAACCAGAACATTGAGCTCATCAAGGTTTGCGCCTTCTTTGGCGGCATTAACAGCCGCAATCACAATCAGTCCCAGGCCTCCGGCTACCGTCTTTGAATCGATAACTTCAATCCGGCATTCACCCTCGACCAGATTCTTGGCGCTCATCGCCGATTCATATGTACCGCTCAGTTTGCTCGAGAGAGTAATCACCAGGATTTCATCCGTCTCTTTTGCCAGTTCGTTATAGACTTCGGCAAAAGCAGCGGGGGTCGGTTGTGTAGTAGTAGGCCAGACATCGCCATTTACCAGTCTGTTATAAAATTCGTCGGTGGTTATGGTGACCCGGTCGAGATATTGTTCGTGCCCGAAAAGTACTGTCAGAGGCACAACGGTAACTCCAAGCTCTTTGGCATAGTCCTCGGTGATATCGGAAAGGCTATCTGTAACTATTTTTACTGCCATTTAACGTCTCTCCCATTCTATTCGATAGAGATAATATAGTCATAATAGGGCTGGCCGCCCTTGACAACCTCAACCTGAAGCTGAGGATACTTATCACGGATACTTACGCTTACCTGCTCCGCCTCAGTTTGACTGGCATCTGCCCCGTAGTAAATAGTAACTATCTGCATGTTCTTCAGATCGATTTTTTCCAGCATTTTATTTACGATATCTATAGAGTTTTTGCCGGCTGCCAGCAATTCACCATCCAGCAAGCCGATTGTTTGACGCTTCTTGATACTCAGTCCGTCAAGCTGCGCGGCACGTATAGCCCGGGTAATCTCAATTGTTTTTACCTCTGATTTAACTTCTCTCATTATCTCGGCGTTCGACTCGAAATCGGCCTCATAATCAAAGGCAAGAAGGGCAGCAACACCCTGCGGTATCGTTTGAGTGGGTATCACCTCCACCATTTTGTCGGTCAAATCCGGTACCTGCTCGGCAGTCAGGACAATGTTCTTGTTATTCGGAAGGACAATCACCTTGTCCGAGGCGACGTTTTTTACCGCCTGAAGGATATCCTTGGTGCTCGGGTTCATTGTCTGCCCGCCCGGTACTATAGCCGTCGCTCCCAGACTCTTGAAGACTTCCGAAAGACCGTCGCCCGAGACCACGGCTACGGTGGCGATATCAACCGAGGGCGCTCTTTCCTTCTGCATTTCAAGGAAGTCGTTATGCTGCTCATCCATATTCCGGATACTTACCTGGTGCAATGTTCCGAGGTTGGTGGCATACCTTACTACCTTACCCGGGTCCAGGGTGTGGATGTGAATCCTTGTCGTGGTATCATCACCGACGACTATTAAAGACTCCCCTTCTTTGTTCAGCCTTGCTCTGATTTTATCCGGTTTTAAACCTTCTCCCTTAATCATAAATTCGGTGCAATAGCCGAATATTTCTTCATCCATAACCATCTGCGGCATTCTCACCGGCTGTGCAAGATTGCTGGTTATCATCTGGGGTTTACGGAACTGCATCTGCTCTCTTTCTCCTCTGAGATACCGAAGAGCACCTTCAAGAATCGTATACAGTCCCTGTCCGCCGGCATCAACTACTCCCGCTTCCTTCAGTACCGGAAGCAGGGTCGGAGTGTTTGCTACCGATTCACCGGCGGCGTTGACGACCGCTTCCATAACGGAAATTATATCGTTTTCATCGGTCTCCGCCTGTTTCTTACCCGCCTCGGAGGCTTCTCTAATCACGGTAAGAATAGTACCTTCAACCGGATTGCTTATTCCTTTATAGGCGACTTCCGAAGCCTGCTGCAGGGCATCGGCTATGTCTGCACCGGAGCAGATATCCTTATCCTGCAAGCCCTGGGCGACACCCCGCCAGATTTGAGATAAAATCACGCCGCTGTTACCTCTGGCACCCATAAGTGCGCCTTTTGCAATCGCTCCGGAAACCTGAGAGACATTTATATTGCCGTTCTCCATCGCTTCTTCCACGCTCGAACGCATCGTCAGCAGCATATTTGTCCCGGTGTCACCGTCAGGCACAGGAAAAACATTAAGCGCATCCACTTCCGACGCACTTTTTTCAAGCCAGCCAGCCGCAGTAGCCAGCATTTCTCTTAACTCCCTTCCGCTAACGGATCCAACCTGTTTCATATTTACCCTGTCCTGTTTAATTTCCTTTTGAACATTATAACATTTTTAAGAAAACTCAACCTTTTCGAATCATACATCCTTGTCAGGCTGACTCCTCTATGCTAATATGTTAAAAGCATATTACTTTAAATAAGATTTGGTGGTCAAGAGGGTTTAAATTGAAGTGTGATTTCTGCGGAAAAACACCCCAGTTCGGTCATAACGTGAGTCATTCGAAGCGCCGGACGAATCGTCAGTGGTTGCCTAACATACACCCGGTAACGCTGACTATCGACGGTAAAAAGAAAAAGCTCAACCTGTGCACACGGTGTTTACGCACTCATCATAAAGCCGCAAAGGCACAACCGGCAGCTATAGGCGAGCTAGAAACATAAGAAACCAATCGGTTTTTCCGGAAACGTGTCTGTTCTGAGTACTGATTCTATTTCAGGCTGTCTCTTATATTCTGAAGGGCTTCTTTTACTGATTTTCCCGCTTTAAAGACCGCCGCTCCCGCTACAAGCACTCTGGCGCCCGCTTTTACTACACCGGGAGCAATCACGGCATTGATGCCGCCATCCACCTCAAGCTCTGCAGTCAGCCTCTTGGTATCAAGCTCTTCCCTGACACGCTCTATTTTCTCTATGGAATTCTCTATAAAGGACTGGCCGCCGAAACCGGGATGGACGGACATCACCAGGACCAGGTCGAGATAAGGCAGTATTTCGATTATTTTATCCACCGGAGTTTCAGGGTTTATAGAAACTCCGGCCTTAACTCCCAGTCCCCTGATTGTCGATACCATCTCCCGGAGATCGGGCGCGGCTTCCGCATGAACGGTGATGATATCAGCCCCGGCATCCACGAACTGCTTCATATAATTCTGGGGTTCCTCAATCATCAGGTGCACATCAAGGGGCACTTCAGTGTAACCCCGGATAGCCTTTACCACTGCTGGACCGATTGTGATATTTGGTACGAAATGCCCGTCCATAATATCAACATGGATGTAATCGGCACCGGCTTCGGAGACTTCTACTACCTGCTCGCCGAGACGGGCGAAGTCCGCCGAAAGGATGGACGGGGCTATTTTAATTTCAGGCACCGGAATCTCCGATTATCTTCCTCGCCTGTTTCAGGGCTTTCGCCACCTGTTTGGGAGCGGTTCCGCCGGGGTTATCACGGGCAGACAGAGACGATTCCACTGTAATCGATGAAACATCGTCTCCGAACAGTGGAGAGAACTTTTTATATTCATCCGGTTTTAACTCTTTAATGGATTTGCCCTTCTCCACGGCGTAAATCACCAGTTTGGCGACCACTTCGTGAGCGGTACGGAAGGCTTCGCCCTTCTTCACCAGGTAATCGGCAAGGTCGGTTGCCAGTATATATCCCTCTCCGGCAGCCTTCGCGGTATTCTCCGTCTTCACCTGCACCGTGGCAACCATTCCGGTGAATACCTCCAGAGAGGAAAGCAGGGTGTCAACGCAGTCGAAGAAGCCTTCTTTATCTTCCTGCAGGTCGCGGTTATAAGAGAGAGGCAAAGCCTTCATCATCGTCAGCAAAGAGACCAGGTTGCCGTAAATCCGTCCCGTTTTACCGCGTACGAGTTCGGCAATATCCGGATTCTTTTTCTGAGGCATAATACTGCTGCCGGTTGTATAAGAATCGTCAAGCTCTATGAAATCAAACTCGGAGGACGACCATAAAATCACTTCTTCAGCCAGTCGCGAAAGGTGCATCATACAGATGCTGGCAGCAGCTTCATACTCGATAATATAGTCCCTGTCAGAAACCGTATCCATACTGTTACCGCTTACCTTTTTAAAACCGAGTTCCTTTGCCAGGAAATCACGGTCGATTTTATATGCAACGCCGGCCACGGCGCCGCTGCCGAGGGGCATAACGTCCGCCCTCTCAAGGCAGTCGCCGAACCTTTTCACATCACGCTGGAGCATCTCAAAATAGGCAAGCAGGTGATGGGCGAACAGCACCGGCTGCGCCCTCTGCAAATGAGTGTATCCGGGCATAACCGCTTCCTTGTTCGCTTCGGCAAGGTCAACAATCGCCCGCTGTAACTCTTTGAGTCCGGATATCGTCCTTTTTATGGCATCCTTCGCGTACAGGCGTAAATCGAGGGCAATCTGGTCGTTACGCGAACGGGCGGTATGGAGCTTGCGTCCCGCCTCTCCGATTTTTTCAATCAGACCGGCTTCTATGTTCATATGGACGTCTTCAAGCTCGGGTTTGAATTTAAAGGTACCCTGCTCGATTTCGTTTATTATCGTTCCCAGTCCCTCGACAATAGACTCCGCTTCCTGGTCCGAGATAATACCCTGCTTCGCCAACATCCTGGCGTGGGCAA
>CAZIYN010000138.1:0-6420 GCA_964543495.1 uncultured Dehalococcoidales bacterium
TGCCTACAGCTTATGATTGTGTCCTTTCTATTGTTGTCGAAAGGCGGGCTTTGCATGTTTCCGGTTTTATTACATGAAGCAGTAAGACTATAACTTAAGAGAAGCAGCAAAGCCCGGGAAGCAAAAATCCCGGGCTTTTTTATATATAAAAGAAAAAGGAGGAGAAATGTTAAAAGGAGAAAATGTAGTTCTAAGGCCGGTGAGGAGGTCGGACCTGGAAAATTTCCTGAAATGGTTCAACGACCCGGAGGTTATCCAGTATCTCATGATGTACCTGCCGATGACGGAGATGTCTGAGGGAAAATACATCGAGGAACTGGGCACCACTAGGGCAAAGACTCAAGCTTCATTTGTTATTGAAGTAATTGAAGGTAATTCGACGAAGCCCGTGGGATCAATCAGTCTGGGCGGCATCAATAATAAAGACCATAATGCCTCCTTCGGAATCGCTATCGGTGATAAGGACTACTGGAATAAAGGTTATGGCACGGAAGCTGCCCGTCTGATTATAGATTACGGTTTCGAACAGCTTAACCTGCACCGGATAAACTCGAGTGCCCTGTCTTTTAACGAAAGAAGTGTAAGGATGCATAAATCTATCGGTTTCAATGAAGAAGGCCGCCAGAGAGAACATATCTATGTAAACGGCGAGTATTGCGACCACGTTATGTTTGGCATCCTGAGAAATGAATGGAAAAGCCAAAAAGGGAGGAAATGAAATGGATAAGAAAACACCCTGGCATGAAGATGACTCGTTCTGGGAAATATGGGAATCTCATCTGTTCGACTCCGAAAGAATAGAAACTGCCAGAGAACAGATGGACAGAGTAATAAGTCTTCTGGATATAAAACCGGGAGCGAAAATACTCGACCTCTGCTGCGGTGTGGGACGTCATTCTTTGGAGCTGGCGCGGCGCGGATTTCAGGTGACAGGCGTCGACCGCACCCGCAGTTATCTTGACAGGGCTATAGCCAGAGCCGAGGAAGAGAAACAAAGTGTAGAGTTTATCCGTGAAGATATGCGTGAATTTCTCAGACCGGAATCATTCGACGCAGCGATAAGTATGTTCACTTCTTTCGGGTATTTCGAGGACTCTGAAGATGATAAAAAAGTTGTATTTAATGTATTTCAGTCACTAAGGTCCGGGGGGCAATTTCTTATAGACACTCACGGCAAGGAGACGCTGGCGCGTATTTTTAGGGAAGGAGACTGGAGTGAACACGAAGGAGTTATAGTACTCCAGCAAAGAAAGGTGAGTCAGAACTGGAGCTGGATGCAAAACAGGTGGATAATGCTCAGGGGTGATGAGCGAATCGAGAATGAGATTTCCCACCGTCTCTATGCGGCGACTGAACTGATGGCTCTGATGACCGGGTGCGGGTTCAGCAAAGCGGAAGCCTACGGTGGCATCGATGGAAGACCTTATGACCATAAAGCGATGCGGCTGGTCGTCGTGGGGCGGAAATAGGCAGGGTAAATCTAGTGTAGATAGTATCGGGAGGTTGCTGATGACTGAAAAAGAAGAGTGGAATTCTATAGATGTTATACACCACCACATACAGATGGACGAGGTTCTTATTCCAGGTCGCAGAGAGACACTGTCTATCGTGGCAAAACTGGCAACAGAATTCGCTCCGGATGAGTCAAGAATCATGGATATCGGTTGCGGATACGGAGACGTAACGGCAAAGATTCTCGAACTCAGTCCGCTAGCCTCGGTCTGCATGGTAGATTACTCGGAGGAAATGCTAAGACTGTCTGAAGAGCGTTTCAGCGACAATAAAAGGGTGAAGTTGTATAAATATGATTTAAACGATGGCATTCCCGATGAACTGCGTTCGGCCAGGTTCGATGCGGTTGTCTCCTGCAATTCGCTTCATCATATAGAACATGAAAATAAGGTGGGACTGTATACGCAAATCAGGCAGGTACTTGACGAAGGCGGCCTGTTTATAAACGGAGACCGGTTTACCGGGGATTCGCCGGTTATAGGTGAATGGGAATTCGATAACTGGATTACGTGGATGACCGGACAGATAAATAATAAATTGGGAACGGACAGGACCTTCGACCAGGTAAAAGAGAGACAGATTGATTTCGATAGGAGACTGGGAGATAAGCCCGGGACAATCTGGGACACTGAAAGAGGGCTGAGACAGGCCGGTTTTCAATATGTCGATTGCGTGTGGAAGAACCATATTATTGCGATTGTTATAGCGGCAAACAGGTAAAAAGGAGATGAATATGGGTAAGCAGCTATCACATGCTCAAATTGTCGATAAAATAAATGAACTCTTGGGCAGATACCAATCCGACTTCAGTTACTGCCATGGCGCCGACCATGCCCGACGGGTGGCGAAACTGGCGGTGATGATTGGGGAGAGTGAAGGAGCCGACTGCCAGATTATCGAGGTCGCAGCTCTGCTGCATGATGTAGGGACCATACCGCTTGCCTGGGGCAGGCATGCATCGGGAAGAGATGATTTTGATTTCCAGGAGTTTATGGGGGCATATGCACTACCTTCAGCCGACCACGGAGAGGTGGGAGCCCTCATGGCAGAGCGGTTTCTCAAACAAATCGGTTATCCTGAGAGTAAGGCCAGACAGGTGGCACAGATAGTCAGAGAGCACAGCACCCGCAGTCGAACCACACCGGAATCTATCATCGTAAGTGATGCGGATAAATTGGAAGCTATCGGAGCAACCTGGGTCGCACGGGCTTTCCAGCGGACGAACGCATTCGATAGGAGTATCAGTATCGAGTCCATTTCGGATAAGTGGCTTAAGGGAAGAAAACCGATTCATGATAGTTTGTATACCGAAACGGCTAAGAAGATGGGCATACAGAGATACAAATTCCTGGAGACTTTTATCGAGCAGTTTCAGCTGGAGATGAGCATTGAAATATAAAATATAATTGAGGCTCGCATTCTTCTAAGGTTCTAAGGTTCGGTTGAGAGGAAGCGTCCGAAGACCTGCTCGGCGTTCTTGTAGGCATATTTCTCCCGGATATCATCGGGTAGTTGACCTATGAATTTACGGCTTATTTCAATCACGAGATTGGTCACCGATTCGTCGAAATGCCAGACTTCTGTAAAGTCGGTCCCCCAGAAAATGCGGTCAGGATACTTCTGTATCAGGTAAGTCAAGTCGCGGAGATTGCGCTGGACGATATAATCGACTCCTGTCTGATGAACTGCTGCCAGATAACCCTCTTTATCGGCACCGTCACGTGAATAACCAACACCCACGCCCTGGAAGAACGAGCTTCCGTAGTCAAGTGAAAAATAGACATTCGGGTACTCTGACATTAACTCGTCTACCACGGGAAAAGTGTTTATATTGTGAAATAGGAAAATAGCGTCAGGATATTCCTGCAGAGAAGGCTCGATTTCAGATACTTCTGTAGTACGCCCCCATCTGGCAGCGCTCATATGAATCATCACTATCCCTTTAATCTCATTGGCCAGCTTGAAAAGCATTTGCATCTGAGGACTGTTAAAGGTCACACTCTGATATTCCTCTCTCCAGAGGCCTATTTCGCCGAATCCCCATGTGGGCCCATTAGGCTGCAGGTACTGCCGCAGGTCTGATTCACCGGCTTCCCCCGTATGTACCTTGGTACCACCGCGCAGCATAACGACACGTTCATCAATGGTTCTGGTTGTCGTCATCAGACCGGATATCGTCGATGATGGGAATGTATTGAAGCAGACAGCTCGGTCTACCCCCTCCCTGTCCATATAACCGAGCAGTATATCGGCCGAGCCCGGCTCCAGGACGTTACGTGTATGCAGGTGGGTATCGAATAGAGGACCGTCATAATATGGCTCTGTCGACGGTGTAACCGAGGTCGATGGCTGTGTCGGTATATATGAATCAGCAGACGATTCGGATTCTTCAGCACCCTGCGGTTCTGTTGACACTGCAGGCTCTTCTGTTTCAGGTGAAGACCCGGATTCCCCGGCATCCTGTGGTTCTTCCGGCGAGGCAGTTTCCTCTGCTTCAGGAGAAAGTGAGGTCTTGGCGGTACCCTGTTGCTCTGCCATTGGCGTGGTCTCCTGGTCGGAACGGGCTGAATCAGGCGCTCCCGTACCACAACCGGACAGGAGTGCTGTAACCAGAATTACCGCTGCCAGGATACCCAGTCTCATAATACCTCCGGTCTCCGGTGGATTTGCATGTAAACGGTGGCTCTGAGGCAGTCTGATTATATGCCGAGAGTATAACGGCCGCAAGCCAGGTGCAACAGAGATGTCGTATTATCGGCTGACCGCTACCTTCTTCAGGAGTTCCCATCTTTCCCATGTCGCCAGCCAGACAACCGCTACCGAGTTTATGGCATCTGCGAGGATATTTGGCGAGTATTTAATAACATCTTCTTTATAGGGAGAAGTTTTCATGATTCTGAATGTTTTATCCTGATAATCGACTCCCCCCGGCGGATTTTCCGGGAACATTTTCAACGACATGTGAAATGATACGATACACACCGAAACTATGTAGTCCCACAGGTTTTTGTTTGTTTTCCCGAGGAATTGCTGCCAGTCCTGTTTATTGCCGTTTGTTTTTTCCCATATTGAACCCTTTAGTGTCTGCTCGCAATTATAAAGGACGGATTCGCTATATTTTTCAGGTTTGGACTTAAGTTCGAGGCTTTGATTTTCATCAAGGTCAAAGTTCTTTCTCTTTCTTGAAATACCGAAATGCTTTTTTACCTGACGTTCCCAGAAAGCTTCCAGGTCATCGTGAACTTTCGAAGGGTCATATAAATCCCGTTCGTCACAGTGTAACGGCACGTGTGCATCGCATACATAGTGAGAAAGCATCAGGTACAGGGTAGCTATCTGGCTATCGTTGAACGAGATGACATCGCCACTCTTAAGCCTGTTGGTGATAAGGGAAGTATCTCTTATCACCTGACTTAATGCCTCGCACCGGTCGGGCAGGTCGCTGATTGAAGTATTCAGTTTAACCTTTTTATCTAATTCCGATTGTACGAGAGGAAGGCAGGTATTATGTGACGGTGGTCTGTAAGTAACTTCTTTGCCGCTTACCGGGTCAAGTGAATATTTCCAGGTATGTCCGCCACCTATAATATTGTCTCTGATAATATTATCCGGGAACCATGCGCCGCGCAGGAAAGTGGAAGGATGGCTGGATAAAAATTCGTGAAGCTCTCTGATGCTTTTATTACGTTTATCATCGAACTTATCGAATTTCGATTTAAGCAACTCCATTGCCTTTAAAGCCAACCAGGCATGCGTATACTGTTTCATTTCTCACCTCTCTACCTGACGGGAGCGGTTGTTGCGACTATTCTATCACCAATTTATGCAATTTACACTTATAATGTTGTGGGATGTGGAATTGACGATTAATTCCCTGCTGCAATATAATATCGGCACTTTAAGGAATAGATATTATCGAACGTAAGGAGAACAGGAAATATGAGTAAAAACGATTGGCCTTTGCCCCATGCCGAACCGGAAGAGGTAGGAATGTCTTCCGAGCGTTTATCCCGCATCAAGCCCGCAATGCAACAATTCATAGATAGCGGGAAAGACCCCAATTTCAACACCATGGTTGTAAGGAAAGGCAAGGTGGTATATCACGAAGCCCAGGGCTATGTGGATATAGAAAGCAAGAAACCCGTGCAAAAGGACACGATGTACCGGCTGTGGTCGAATACCAAGCCGATTACGGGTGTTGCCACCATGATTTGCCTGGAAGAAGGCCTCCTGACACTGGACGACTCGTTATCGAAATACTTTCCGGCTTTCGCCAATCCGGTTGTCAGAGTAGTCGACCTCCAGAGAGACCCGGAAGCTCCGCGTCAGATGATGGGAATGATTCCCACCATCCCTGCTAACAGAGAAACCACCATTCGCGACTGCCTCCGCAACACGACCGGTTTTGCCAATTCCACCAACGCCCCGATTCAATATCTGACACTATATCCGGACGTTTTCAAGGGAAATACCTGGTTTACGGGACCGGATATGACTGCCACCGCACTGGAGATAGTAGAAGCCCAGGCAAAGTTGCCTCTGGACTCTCATCCCGGTACGCGTTTCGAATACCAGGTAGGTTATCCGATAGTAGGAGCGGTGCTGGAAAAAGTTACCGGCAAGACTCTCGGTGAGTTCTATAAAGAGCGGATTTTCGAACCTCTCGGAATGAAAGACAGTACGTTCTATTTATCAAAGGATAAGCTGGACAGGTTTCCGGTCTGCTACAGACCGGCGCCTTCAAAGGATGGTATAAAACTGGTTGTCTCCGAGCGTCCTGAAGAAAGTGAAAGAGTTCTGGGGCCGCAGAAATATTTCGAAGCCGGTGGCGGTGGAGGAGGTGTGTTGACCACTATTGCCGAGTATGCGCGGTTTGCCCAGATGCTCCTTAACGGCGGCGAGCTGGAC
>CAZIYN010000139.1:0-6418 GCA_964543495.1 uncultured Dehalococcoidales bacterium
CTTTCGCACCGTATTCCGATACTAACCTGAGAGACTCTTCGCTGAAGGATGCCCTGCAGTCCGATTTCCTGAAATCTATCCGCGATAATCACGAACATCTCAGTGAAACAGAGGGCGGATGCGCTTTGTGGGTAGAGCGGGAGTGGGTACGTCACATGTTCGATAGCAGGGGTGGATAAAATACATCTGGCGGGACTACTGCTGGACCTGCCAGGAGCGTATAACCAGTTGGCCGGTTTCCGTAATACCGGCATTCACCAGGTAGGTAGTACCACCGCAGGTAACCGTAATATCGTACAGTCCGAATGAAGCCAGACCGGACTCACCCGAAAAAGCGTAGGTTGCATCTTCCTGGAATGCCGCGTATGTAATCCAGCCGTCCGTAGTAAACGTATAATCGCCCATATCTTTTTTCGCCCAGGTGGTGTAAGTAATCATAATCATATCGCCCGGATTGAGACCAGGCTGCGGCTGGTTAAATTCATACTCCAGTTCCCAGTGGTCATCTACCAGGATTTTCGAAAAATCGACGTCCGGACCGCAGTACGAGCTTTCCACATACTTTAAATTCGGGTCCAGGCGCTGATACAGACCTTTCAGGTGCGTCGTCGCCGTACCGTGGTTATAGATATAAACGATATGAGAGATGAAGGTTTTTTGCCCTGCGCCCGACCAGGTAATGGGTACCAGCTCCACGGCTGCGGCGAGGTGGATACCGCTCTCCCAGCCTGAAACGGTAAAATCACCTTCCTCGTCCTGCGGAGAATAACTTACCGAGGTAGTAGACGATATATCCATTCCATTTATTGTTATGGTCGTGTTGGTAGTCGGATTATCGAGTGAAAGTGAATCGGACACATCATCATACAGTAATTCCCACATTGTATATTCAACAACTGCATCAGCCGAATACTCTTCGATAAAAGCATCCCTGGTAACATCCGCAGAAAGGACACCCGTGTGAACATACCTGAGAGTGGGTGTAATAATCAGCGAGCCCAGCGCTAAAGCCATCAGCACCAGTATGAATGCCGAGCCTCTCTGCCGGTTTCTTCTAATTACAATACTTTTCATTGCATAGACACCGCTTCTAATGTCCTTAGATATATGCTGAATGTCTTATCGACAGTTCTCGATTCATAGGTCACCGGAGTGCAGTATAAGGTAACTTCAAGTATGTTATTGTTCAACGAGAATTCCGCATATGTAATATTTTTTGCAATACCGTATTTAATCCCGTCATAGTCGCGGAGAAGAGTGCAATTGTCCACGGAATACGTGCAGGAATGAGGGGTATTTGTAAACTCGTAGCGGTCTGTCCAGGAAAGAGACAGGTTGCTGCTTGAAGCACCACCGTTAACAAGATTGGTGCTCTCCGCCATCATTACGTCCTTTCCTATATATCTTTCGGCACTGGCAAGTTCATCGGTCGCTGATATGGAGTTCTTTATTGCACCGGTACCGTTTAGTTCAACTAATATGAGCCCCATGGCAGCCAGAGACATTACAGAAGAAATAGAAAGTCCTACCAGTACTTCCAGCAGAGTAAATCCCTTTTGCCTAGCTTTCATCTCTTAACCTTTAAAGTCTCCAGCGATAATACCGGATTTCCATTCACACTTATGGTTACGATAATTTTCTGGATGGTATTCGGGTATTCAACGGGAGAAACATCTATAACTTCAATCCCGGCATTATATCTATCTTCTGTATTTGTCACTAACGGATATAAATTATCATCGTTATAGGGCAGACTTTTTATCAGCTCTATCTGGCTGCGGGCAACGCTCTCAGCTTCCGACATGTTTTCAACGCGATATGCTTCGGTCTGACCGGTTGCGATAGCATTTATAAAAATAAGACCGATAGCTCCGAATATTGCGCTTGCCACAAGAAGTTCTATCAGCGTAACTCCCCGCTGGCTTTGTGTTCTTACACATTGCACAGTGTTCTTTACCATGGCAGTTTTTAATACGCTGCGATAGTGGCGTTTGTTACACCCGAATTTTCATTAACTGAAAATACAACTTGAATGGCTGATAGGACGCGGCAGGATTTCTGATAATAAAACAGCTCCACCGTGTATGGTGGAGCTGTTTGAGCAGTGACTGGTTTTCCTCAAGTGGGGAGAAAGCATCGACTATTTATTTGTTTTATCTTTATCTTTCTGATTGTTTGATTCGTTCTCCCCTGAATTGTTATTTCCTTTGTTGTCTTTGTCTTCTTTATTATCCTTCTTGTCCTGACCTTTATTATTCTTGTCTTCAGACTCGCTTCCGGAATTACCCGGTGTATTCGCGTTATCCTCGTCTTTCTTTTCCTGGCCCTTATTATCTTTATCTTCGTCTTGCTTGTCCTGACCTTGATTACCTTTATCCTCGTCTTTCTTGTCCTGGCCCTTATTACCCTTATCTTCGTCTTGCTGGCCCTGACCTTGATTACCTTTATCCTCGTCTTGCTTGTCCTGGCCTCTGTTATCCTTTTCTTCTTCGGTCTCTGTTTCTACGTCGCCATCATCCTTCTTCTTACCCTTGTTTTCCTTGTCCTCACTGTCTTTCTTCTTATCGGATTGAGATTTAGCTTTTTCCTGCTCCTCGACAGTCGGAGATACCGTGACAATATTATCGACATTCTCGACATTGAGAGACTCAACATCATGCACCGAAGCATCGGTAACTGCGCCGTCTTCAACAGATACATCCAGGTGAATCAGCCATAGATTCTGTTCACTCGCGGGAAGAGTAACTCTGAATTTATAAACTTCCTTATCATCCGAAGAAATCAGTACATTTAATTTTGTGGAACCCGGTGCATCACAGGACAGTATAAGAACATATTCACCGTTTTCCGGCTCGGGAATAGTAATAACCTGTGGTCCGTCCGAATATAAGACGGACTGCGAGCCCGTAATCTGATTATAGGTAAAACCATCTTCCAGGACACCGGTACTTGACCCGTTCGGGTCGGTTATCGAAGCAGCGATGCCTTTATTAGCCGAAATGGTGATTTCAGTTAACGGAGGAGTGACGGCAACCGGCTCCGGTGGCTCTTCACCGGACTTTACCTTGACTTTCTGCAAACTAGCGACAATCACCTCACTGTCCTGAGCCTTCACTTTCACCTTACCTTCGGTGGTGGCAATCGTCGTGGAACCTTCATTATCAATCTCGACCGTAAACAGTGTCCCTTGCGCAATAGCAGAAGCGGAGGGAGTATCTACCCGATAGACGGTCCCGCCGGACTCCGACGGACTTACAAAACTCCATGTCTTTCCGGTTATCTGCATAACGGTGATGTTCTTCTCTTCTTCATCACCATTCAACTGCTGAACGATAATTTCTGTCGAGGGTTCGAGTTTTATGCTGGTACTGCCGGCATAAAACGTTAAAATGGCATGTGAAGAGTCCTGCGTCCTTATACTCGTTCCTTCTTCAAGAACCATCCGGTTTGCACCGGCCAGCCACTCATCGGTACCCGGCATCTGGACTTCCACGTTACCGGTAAACACATTAAGAGTGCAGGGGGCCGCCAGCACAGCCGAAGGCCTGAAATAGAACATCTGGCCGACGCTCAATATAATTGCTAGTACCGCTACAATTCCCACGGGTAATGCATATTTCCTGAGAGAAACAGGTGGCCGGAAAGCGTCCTTTATCATATCGGCGATATAATCGGTAAACGCTCGCGATTTCCGCTGAGCGGTATCTGATTCCGCTGCGGACTGCTGGATTTTACTTAAAATCCTCGCCTTCGAAGTATCAACGAACTCATCGGACGGCTTTGCTTTTTCTATTGCGGAAATCCTGAGAGCCAGGCGCAGCAAAGGTTCCAGTCTCTCACGGTGCTCCGGATACTGTGAAAGACACTCCTCCAGAGAGCCGCCCTTTTGAAGCTGCTCTGTGCATTTCTCAAGTATTACCTGAAATTTATCCCTTTTCACCATTTACTTACCGCCCAGTTCCTTCCTGAGATTATCAAGAGCTCTCATCTGGAGTATCCGGATAGCGCCCTGGCTTTTACCCATTACCTGTGATATTTCTTCGTTATTCAGTCCTTCGATAAATTTTAACAGAATAACCTGCCGCTGGTTCTCCGGGAGGTTATCTATATATGCCATCAGCTCCTGTTGCTCCAGGTATTCCTCGCTTCTATCATCACTCGATAAATAAACCTCAATAACATCAGTATCTATATTCGGTCTTCTCTTCAGCTTGCGTATTTCATCTATAAGGTGATTACGGGCAATCCTGTACAACCAGGATACGAAGGTATCCTCTCTCCCCCTGCATGTTTTTATCGCCTTCCATGCTTTTAGAAATATCTCTTCGGTTACATCCTCGGCAAAGTTTTTATTCCTGTAATGCGAAAAGACGTAGCCGTATATTCGCTCAACATACATAATATACAACTCGCCGAACGCAACGGTGTCACCATTTACCGCCCTGATAACAACTTCTTTGGTATCAGAGCCATACCCGGTCTCCTGTTCATTCATTGACTGGGTATCGTCCTTACTATCATTACGAAAAAAAAGCATGTTTTGTTACAGTACAGTCCCGCCGGCTTAGACGAATTAAATCGAGTGTATAGGCTTATACTCGATGCTGTCAATTAATAAGGAGTGTAAAACGGCTAAAATTCATTAGACTAATCAGGGCATAATGTCTGCATAATCTGAATAAATGATATTCTGTCAGTGAAGAAACAGTTCACAGGAGGATTTCAAGGTCGGGCTCTCTTTCCCTGACCCATTTATAGGCTTCTTTCAGTATCTCCTTGCCATAATCGCAGTTTACCTTTATAGCCACACTTTCAGGGTCGCCCGTAAATATAACAGGATGGATTTTACAAACAACCGGCCTTTCAGGATAAATACGGCAACTATCAGGTGCATCATCGTGAAAAGGGCAGGGTAGAGGAAGCCACCTTGTGAAAGAAATTTTCGTTATATCGAACGGATGCGGCACTACTTTCCCCCTGACCGACTCATTTTCAAGGGCTTCATATGTGGTGTTCAGATAATCCGCGATTGAACGCAGTTCATCTCTGAATACTTCCACTCCCGGACTGTCCGGGTTCAGCGGATTGGGTATACAGCACCTTCCGCACCTCCGGCATTCAGAAACGGACAGCAGTTGCTGGATAACCTGGGGAGTGCAGGGCAATGCAACGTTGAGCGAAATATCATCGTTGCCAAGAGCTTCCAGCAGCCTGTCCATATCAGGAACGTCCAGTGTCAGGATATTCCTGCCTTCGAGGTATGCAAGACCATATTTTTCAAGGTCGAGTTTATCGATTTCTTTCGGCTCGTATATTTTTCCATTCATACAGATATTCTATCATTAATCAACAAGGCGGGATAATTTCCCAATACCGAATGAGGGCAATCGAAACGGTGCTCTGGATAGGAGAAATAGTGTAGGAATATGCGATAACCGAGCGTATGTATTATCCGGTCAGGGATGCCGATAGATTACTCAACGACAATATCCTGCAACCAATAAAGCTTATTATTAGCTTTGAGCAGCTCTACGCTCTTCAGGGCCACCGTGAGTCCCTTCGATAATCGGGATACCTACCTCTTTTTCAAGGACTTCCATAAACATATCCTTATTAGGACAGAAGAGGCTGATACAGGTTCCGAGGTGTATAACCTCGGCACTGTGCTGTTTAAGCAATTTACCTTTCTCTACGATTCTATCCGTCCGGTTTCTTCCGGGACAACCACCACAGGTATCAAATCCGACGAGTTCTACAGTGTCGTATTCTTTATATTTACCGGCTTTGTCCCGTATTGTAGGAAAGCAGTTCCAGCCGGCACAGTGTGTCTTACTATTTGGTAAAATCGGCGAATTTGCTACCTCATGGCAGCGGATTATTCCAATCTTGGTCATATATATCTTCCTCTTTTCGTAAAATTTTCGTGCAAATTGTTCCCTCAATACACGAAATAATACGAAAGGAAGAGGTCTATGTCAATAAAACATACATGAAATGCAGGCATGGTATGTTTTACACTCCGTAACAAGAAGATTTAAGAGAAACAGAAACGGCTCTGAATCATCGACACCTTTCACCTACGCATGAAAAAACGATATTCTGTCGCATTCGATAAAAAAGGGGAGAGCGTTTTGCTCTCCCCTTTTTAACTTCCGAACGGAATCTATCCTTTTCCTATCCGGAACATCTTGGTGCCGCATGAGGGGCAGACTCCCTGAGTAGCCGGCTTGCCATTCTTCATGGTTATCGCCTTCGGGTCTTTCATCTCCCTCTTTGCTCGGCACTTAACACAATACGCTTCCAAGAGTATTCTCCTTTACTCTATTTTCTTGGAGCAGACTCAAGCTTATTTGTTCATCTCTTTCTTCATATCAGTATCCATCCATACATAGTGCAGGTAATGATACGGATTGAAGTA
>CAZIYN010000140.1:0-1774 GCA_964543495.1 uncultured Dehalococcoidales bacterium
GTTCGGGAGCACGGTTATATAGTTCTATGAACTCATCATTTGCGGTACCGCCGGTAGTCTGGATTTCAGAAATAACCAGCGGCGAGCCCATCATTCCGCCCTGACCGATAGTTATCGGGCTCGGTTCCGCCGGTGTGGCGCCGGCAGGGAAAGTACCCGAACTCAGCGTGATTCCGTCGGCCGGGACCTGTACCTGGAAGGTTGCATTCGGTGGAGGAGTGTTGGAAGTGCTTATAACGATAAAGTAGTCCGTACCTTCATTATTGCCGGTATTATTTGCCGGAATAGCGTCCGGTGTGGCGAAGGTGAGTGTGGTCTGGTAGGTACTTCCGTCCTGGCTCCAGGATGGAGCGCTGTCCAGCGGGAGGTAAGTATCATGGAAATCCTCGGGTGGGTCGGGCTGACCGAAGCTGCCCTCGCTCTTATTATCCTTATATACGGTTACCCCCGCGCGGTCGTCATCCGCCGATAGGGGAGCGAGACCCGTGGTGGGATCGAAAGGACTGCCCTGAGGGATTATGATATTTACCTGTGCCGAGACCAGGGTCTCTCCGGCGTCACCGGCGACATTAAGACCGAGAGCCGGAAACAGCATTCCCGGTCCTATCATCATGCCCGGAGGAGACCCGGAAACCTCGGAAACGGTTACAGATGCCCTGGCTATATTGGGCGCCTGCAATCCCAGCGATAATGCCAGCATAGAAAATATTACCGCCGTAGCGGTAGCCAGATGTACCGCCTTCCTAAAAATATTCTTGATTTTATATATGTTCTTCATATTTACCCATCCTTTTTTCAGTTTCGGGTATCGGGTTCCGTTTTCGGGAAAAATAGTTGCTCGTTTCAGCATTGGCCTGCCCTCCATGCTTGATAGTTTTTATTTTATGTGCCAACCACCTTTCGGTAGCTTTCAATGAATTTCATAAAGTCGTCTTTGTGTATCCGGTAATGTCCGCTGGGCAGCACGAAAGCCCGCAGCTGCCCCTTTTTTATCCAGCGAAGCGCTGTTGTATTACTTACACCGCAATATTTGGCTACGTATCCGGTTGTTAAATACTCCGGGAGCCATTCTTCACGTCGAGTACTCAATTCAACCTCCTTATAAATAGACTGAGTGCTTGATAGAGAAGCCGGAGGTCTATCCCGTCAAGCATTTGTTAAGGCGTGATTTTCATCAATTGGCACTTAAAAGTATGCAAACACGAGGCGATTATAAAAAAAGGAATCTTAATAAATTCTTAAAAGAGATATAAAAAAACTGAATATTTTCTAAACATTGTTTTCAGCGAATGCGACTTTTAGAGAAAATAAAAAGAAAACACCGAATAAATGGTATATGTTGCATACAATAAAAACAGGACGGCAGTAAGAGTTCAGCCTCTTACTGCCGTCATCGATAATGAGGGGTGATAAGTAAAAAAACCGTACCGAATATGGCGCGATATCAGGAAACCGGAGCAGGGCGATTCAGGGGTGGGGAGTCCGAGGAATTAATATTTTAATTTAACTCGAGCGGGCGGCACCGATGATATCAGTGATGTTTTTGATTTTTTCCGTTTTCAGGAAGGACTCGATTCCTTCGATGATATCCAGAGGGGCCCGTGGGTTTAAAAAGTTTGCCGTACCTATCTGTACGGCGCTGGCTCCCGCCATAATGAACTCGATTGCGTCTTCGGCAGTGGTTATGCCACCGCAACCGACTACCGGTATATCGACAACCCCGGCAACTTCGTAGACCATCGCCAGGGCTACCGGCTTTAAGGCCGGGCCGGAA
>CAZIYN010000140.1:1784-6379 GCA_964543495.1 uncultured Dehalococcoidales bacterium
CCCGAGAGACCTCCGGTTATATTTCCAAGGACGGGTCTGCGTTCGTTTATATCCACGGCCATAGCCCGGAGGGTGTTTATCAGCGAGACGGCATCGGCTCCGGCACCTGCTACCGCCTTTGCCACTCCGGTAATATCATCCGTATTGGGAGTGAGTTTTACCATAACCGGCAGGGAAGTGACCTTTTTAACCGCTGCGGTTACTTCCGCCGCCGTAACCGGGTCGGTTCCGAACGCTATGCCTCCGGCTGAGACATTGGGGCAGCTGATGTTCAGTTCCAGTCCGCCGATTCCCTTCACACCGTCCAGTTTTTCAGCAACACGGGCGTATTCTTCGACGGACTCTCCGGCCACGTTAACGATTACCGGTACTTTCCAGCGTGCCCAGACCGGAGCCTTTTCTTTTATCAGGGCATCGACACCGATATTCTCCCATCCGATTGAGTTGAGCATACCTCCGGCGGTCTCAAAAAGCCTGAGCTGAGGGTTGCCGTCTCTCGGCATGAGAGTTGTCCCCTTGCAGATAACAGCTCCGAGTTTCCGGATATCGAACCCGTGATTAGCCTCGGTACCGTAACCGAAGGTACCGGAGGCGGTCATCACCGGATTTTTCAGTTTCAGTCCCGGGAACAGCCGGATGCTGAGGTCCAATACTTGCTCCTTATTCCAGTTCTATACGGGTGCCGGCGTTGTTGAAATAGAAGTTGTCTCCAAATTCCTGCGCCATTACCGCAGCCGCCCGCATTCCGGTGCAGTGTGAGACGCCTATTTTACCCACCCCCAGTTCTTTCAGAGCGCCTATGGTCAGCCAGAGTTTTTCTTCGCTGGCGTCATGGAGATGGCAGCCGCCGATTACCATCGTCACCTGCTCTATGCCGGTGATATTCTGAGCGTAGTAGATTGTGTTAATCATACCCCGGTGGGCACAGCCGAGCACTACCACCAGACCTTCCGGCGTGGTTAATACTATCGCCTGGTCGTCCGGAAGCGGGTCGGGTACCAGTTTGCCGTTTTCCATTATGCACAGGTTCTGGTTAACCAGCTCGAAATCGGTAACCATCGGGACCTCGCCGGTAGTGGTGATATTATCCGTGATTTTCACCGGTTCCGTTGTCAAGATAAAGCGGGCTCCTGTTTTTTCAAGCTCGAGGCGCTGAAAGGGCATTCCGCAGTAAACTCCTTCGTCCTGTCCGGGGCGGCGTCCGTATTTGGCTTCCCATATTTTCGGGTGGGCTATTATTTCTATTCCCCGCTTCATTTTTGGCAGGACTTCTCTCAGACCTCCGGTGTGGTCGTGGTGACCGTGGCTGATTACCATTTTATCGACATCGCCGAGTTCTATCCCGAGAACTTCGGCATTGTAGGCAGCAGCCATAATCTGCCCGGTATCCAGCAGGACATTAGCTTCGCTGGTTTCGATATGGATGCTGAGTCCCCACTCGGCCAGCAGACGGGGTGCTGCAACGGTGTTTTCACTGAGGGTGGTAATCCGTATCGTCATAATTCGACCCCAACTGATGATTATAGGCTATATGTGGTCATGTGACAACTCTTTACCGCCCGTAAAGAGGAGCGGGAACAGTATATCGCTTATACAGCAGGGGAGCCAGACGGCAAGAAAGAGGAAGAGGAATACCAGGTGCAGCAGGGGAAGCCAATAGGCGACTCCGTAAGCGGTGAAGTAAAACAGGGACGCCCAGGTACTCAGAAAAACGTGACCGAGGTGCGGGAGCTTGGTGGCCGGTCTGAGGTATCCGATCAGAATACCGATAATCGCCGCTGCATTTACCGCAACCCAGGTGGGTATTCCTATATATGGAATTATCCCGGTCTCTATGAAAGGGATATGAAGGTGGATATCGATTCCGAGCATAGTCCCTCCAAGGTAGGGGATTATGGCATCGCTTATACTGGCGATTCCTATAGAGCCGGTATAGCCGATAAGTACCGCTATCCAGAGTTTTGTATGACCGTACTTTCTGTACATGGCTGTGGTGGTCAGAGCGCTTAAAACGACATGGAGGGGGTGTAATGTTTCGAAAACAGCTTCCGAGACCCTCGGCAGAACATCGGCATATATTATAACGAGCATTATTATAATCCCGCTGGCGGCGCCGATTGCCGTAAATGGGATGTGTTCTTTGAGTTCGCTGAGAATGTGTTTAAGCATTTCTTAGTCCCGTGAAACGCTCCGGGGCAGGCTATGCGGCTTTCTGGCAGGTACGGCACAGACCGGTGAATTCAAGCGTATGGGTGTCTATCCTGAACCCGCTGTCCCTGGAGAGACTCCTTTCCAGTTTTTCAAGATGATGCCCGGCGAAGTCCACGACCGTACCGCAGCCGGTGCAGATAAGATGGTGGTGGTGCTGGGGAATGCTCGTCGTATAGCTCCGGTGCCTGCTGTCGGCATGAAGTTCGCAGACAAGCCCGAGTTCGGCAAGCAGTTCGAGCGTCCTGTAAATTGTAACCAGTCCGATATCCGGATGAGTACAGTGTATTTTTTCATAGATAGTGGCGGGAGTAAGGTGGTCTTTTGAGGAGGTGATTATCCTGACGACAGACCGCCTCTGGGGGGTGAGTTTATACCCCTTTTTCCTCAACGCCGTCAGTAATTTTCTCTCGTTCGGTCTCATTACAGGCTCTAAATGAAAACTATTTTCATTTAGAATATCCAAAAAGGACAGTTTTGTCAAGCGTAAGGACCGAAATGCACAAAAAGGCTAGCCGACGACTTCTGCAAGCTGCGGTTCGGAAGGAATATGCAGTTTTTCTTCTACCGCCCTGACCTTGCTTTCCATCGTGATATGTTTGTCGCGGCGGTCGTCAATATTAATACTGGTGACCACGCGGTCGACCCCCAGCGAAAAGGGGATTTCGTGCATTTCCTGCATCAGTCCGAGGATGCGGTCCAGGGGACCTTCCACTACCGTCGCCATCGGGGTAATCCGGTAGCTTATATCCGGTGCCTGTTTAAGCACGTTTATCACGGCGGCTATTATGCCACTGACGCTGGCGGTATCGTTCATAAGAGGCAGTACCCTGATATCAGCGATAACTGAATCTTTCATTTTCATATACCTCCGGTTGCGATGACTGCCTTATATAATAACTTATATGGCCTGTTATTACTAATAAATGGGTATCGTTCTAAACCGGTTGATACCTCACCCCTGACCCCTCTCCAGCCAGAACCATTCAAAATGAAAGATAATTTTTCCTGGCTGGAGAGGTGAGTAAAGAAGAGAGGGGGCAAAGCCCCCTCTCTAAAACTTCTTTCCCCTTTCAAACAAATGAATCACCACAGGCAATAGAAGGAACTGTTTGAAAGGGGGCAAGGGGGATAGCACTAAAGATCGACCAGAATTAGACGATACCTGGCAGGGTGGAGACTTGAGCCTCCGTCTATTCTGATGTACACTTAGAGACCCGATATCCAGAGGAGGTACCCGTATGAAAGCGCTGGTTGTATATGATTCTGTGTACGGTAATACTGAAAAGATAGCTCTGGCAGTCGCCGGAGCTCTGGGGAGTCCCGACGAAGTTAAAGCTCTAAAGTCTGCCGAGGCGGATATATCCGACCTAGTAGGCCTCGACCTCCTTGTTGTAGGTTCACCCACGCAAGGCGGAAGACCGATACAACCGACAAAAACCTTTCTGGGGAAAATATCCCCAGAATCACTGCAGAATATCCGTGTCACCAGCTTCGATACCCGGATTTCAGAAAGCGACAGCGGTTTCTGGGTACGGTTAATTCTCAAGATTTTCGGCTATGCAGCCGGACGTATCGAGAGCAAATTGAAGGCTAAAGGTGGGAATCCGGTTACAGGACCCGAGGGATTTATAGTGGAAGGTACAGAGGGACCTCTTAAAGAAGGAGAACTTGAACGGGCAGCCGAGTGGAGCAGCAGAATCCGTGAGAGGATGATATAGTCGACTGTATTTTTTCTATTTTAAGAGGCTTGCCAGAAAAGCCGCAATAATATACATTGAAAATGTTAAGACATTATGATATACTTTGGCACTTCTGGATTCAGCTATGAGGACTGGATAGGGCCGTATTACCCTGAGGGAATTCCAAAAAGGGAATGGCTTACCTATTATGCCCGTGAATTCAATACCTGCGAGATAAATGCAACGTATTACACGATTATCGGTACCGCGAGCATGAAATCAATGGTTGAAAAAACGGGTGATGGTTTTAAATTTTCTATCAAGGCAAATCAGAAAATGACCCATCAACGTGAGGATAACGAAGAGGTCTTCGAGGCATTCCGCAGGATGCTGGAACCGGCTATCGAGGCGGATAAACTGGGCTGCGTACTCGCCCAGTTCCCGTACAGTTTCCGTCCCGACAGTCCCGGTACGGACTACCTGCGACTGCTGAGAGAAAGGCTCCCGGAATTACCGGTGGTGGTCGAGTTCCGCAATGCCCGGTGGCTGACGGATGAGGTATTCGATTTACTGCGGCAGCTCGACCTGGGCTTTTGCTGTGTCGACGAACCGAAACTTCCCAACCTGATGCCGCCGGTAACCGAGGTTACCGGCGCTACCGGTTACGTCCGCTTTCACGGACGGAATAGCGCCAAATGGTGGCAG
>CAZIYN010000141.1:0-6369 GCA_964543495.1 uncultured Dehalococcoidales bacterium
CCACATGGATTTATACGATTGCCCGCAACAGGGTTATAGATTATTACAGGAAAAGGGGCAAGGAGCAGAGGCTGCAAAGCAGGGTGGAAACCGGGGCTTCAGCCATCGGGGCGTCTCTAGAGGAAGAGGTCTCGCATTCCGAGGAGATAAGTGAACTTAAAGAGTGCATATCGAGATTAAGTACGACCGAGCAGGAATTAATCTCGCTGAAATTCAGCGGTGAGATGACGAACCGTGAGATAGCCGGACTAACTGGACTATCGGAATCGAATGTGGGTACTATATTGTTCCGGGCAGTGCGGAAACTCCGGGACGAATTTGCGGAGTGGCAGAATGAAGGATAATACGGAAGAGAACAGAGAGTTCCTGGAAAACCTGGATAAAGTCCTGAAAGGGCGGGAGGAAGAAGTAACCGGGCAGATGGATGATGATACCCGCTCGGCGCTGGACTTCGCTCAAAAAATGGCATCGCTCCGTGAAACACCCTCCGGGGAATTCGCTGAAAACCTGAAAGCGCAGCTGATTCACCAGCTCTCCGAGCAACGGAAAAAAGATTCGGCAAAGAATATATCTTTCCTGTTCTGGGAGATACCTCGCAAGACGATGTGGCAGGGTACAATCGCCGCCCTGATACTGGTAATTATCACGGCTATTATCCTTGTAGTTACCCTCGTTCTGAACAGGTGAAGCAGGCCTGAATTAGCTTCCTGTCGAGTGGTAATGCCGGACGCCGAATCTCCAGACTACCAGAGATACCAGCAGGAAAACGAATCCTGCAAAAGGCGATATCCACTGGAACCATATCGGCGAATGGAATACGTCCGGTTTTTCCATAATCGCCAGCAGTGGGAAGTAACTCACGCAGGCGATTGGAACCACGAATACAAAAAACCCGGCGAACCATCTCTTAAAGATGGGCAGCGGCCACTGAGTGGCTTCAACTCCGCCGTAGGTGAATGAATTCATAACCTCGAGACTCTGAGTGGACCAGAAGCACATAGTCGCCTGCAAGATAATCAGACCGGTGAATACAAACATGCCGGCGAACATAGCGAATAAGAGCAGGATTACCTTAGACGGGTCCCAGATTATGCCTATGTTCATAGATGCCCATATCAGTATCGCTCCTCCCTGCAGCAGTCTCCCGAACCTGAATAGCAGGAAGTCGTGAGCCAGGACCTGGAATTCCGTAGTCCTCGGACGGAGGAGAATGCGGTCGAAATCGCCGCTGATTACCTGCCGGGCGAATATATCGAATCCCCTATCGAAAGCCTCCGATAGAGCAAAGCTGACGTTAATCAGTCCGTAGAACATTGCCACTTCTTCCAGCTCCCAACCGATAATAGAATCGAACCTTGAAAAGAGTACCAGGATGGTGAGGAATTCCATGCAGCCGACGATGAAGCTGCCGAGTGTCATCATGATAAATGAAGCTTTGTACTCCATCTGGCTTCTGAGACTCATACTGATGAATTTAAAATACAGAGATATATATTCCATTATTTTAACCACCCTGTATAACCACCCGTTTCGTTCCGAGACTGAGCAGTCGGACGCCGATGAAAACCAATGTCAGAGTCCAGAACAACTGCAACGAGCCTAAAGAAAGCAGTTCTGAAGCCGGAATCAAGCCCAGGTAAAACCTCACAGGAGTATCTACGAGACCACTGAACGGAAGTAATCTTAATACCGTTTGCATACTGTCCGGGAAAAATGCCAGAGGAACATAAAGACCGGATAATACCATTCCTATAACAGGGAAAATCCTCTGCATGCCGGCTCCGGAGATAGTCCACAATGCGGATATAGATATCAGGTTTGAAATTGCGCACCCGAGCAACAGGGCGAATGAGGTTGAGATTAGCCAGGCTATACCCGCCGCCGGCGAGGCGGGCAGGTTTAGCTCGAAACCCGCTGGTAACAGATAAGCAATTATCATCATCGGTATCCCGGCTAATAATGCAGGGACGAGTCTGAAGGCGATAAGCCGGCAGTACCAGAAGAAGTACAGGCTTAAAGGGCGACAGAGTTCATAGGCTAAATTTCCGGTGCGTATCATTTCAATAACTTCGATATCGGCGTTGTATGGATGCATCCTGAATGTAGCCTGCGTTATCCAGGTATAGGTCACTGCCTGCCCCAGTGTCAGGGGTTGCACCATGGTGCTGGAGGCGTAAAAAGCCTGGAATACCATTACTCTTACCAGTCCGAAAAAGAACTGGGTAAACAGTCCCGCCATTGCGGCGGCGCGGTACTGGAGCTGCACGGCGAATCTGAGCTTTAAAATTGAAATATATGCCTTCAAAGCCTGAACCCGTTGTACATACTGGCGATTATTTCTTCGATGGGCGGATTTTCTATGACGAAGTCCTTAATCTGGTTATCACCGGATATTATGCCGATTAGTCCGGCGGATGATATCTCCATGGGATTGAAACGGAACTCGGCCCTGTTATCCTCGTGGAATACCAGGGTGGCAGCCGGATAGTCGAGTTTCTGTGGTGGTTCAATAAAATCTATCCGTACCACCCGTTCCGGCGTCACGGTGTTTCTGAGACTTTTTATACTGCCATCGAAAAGGATTGTCCCTTTTCCGATTACCAGTATCCTAGAACACAGAGCCTCGATGTCATCCATATCGTGGGTGGTCAGGATAACCGTGACCTTTCTTTCGCTGTTGATTTTCCTGATGAAGTCGCGTACGGCTATCTTCGATACCGCGTCAAGACCGATAGTAGGTTCGTCGAGGAACAGTATCGGAGGCCGGTGGAGCAGGGACGCAGCCAGCTCGCAGCGCATTTTCTGCCCGAGGCTCAATTGCCTGACCGGAGCTTCGATTAAGGAATGCAGCGACAGGACATCGACCAGTTCATCCCTCATTTCTTCATAGGAATCCTGCGGTATTTTATAAATGTCTTTAAGAAGGTCGAAAGAGTCGATTACCGGCACGTCCCACCATAGCTGAGTCCGCTGCCCGAAGACCACGCCTATGTGCTTCACATGCTCCTGTCTCTGTTTCCACGGAGTCCTGCCCATAATTTCGCATTTCCCCGAGTCAGGGACCAGTATCCCGCTCATTACCTTTACGGTGGTGGATTTCCCCGCCCCGTTGGGTCCGATATACCCTACCAGCTCGCCTTCCTCGAGTTCGAACGAAATATCGTTCAGCGCCTGAATTATTTCGTATTCACGCTTAACGAAGGATTTAAACGAATTTATCAGTCCGCTTTTTCGTCTGGCGACCCTGAAGGTTTTACTCAGGTTTTCTACGGATATTTGAGGCATGGTTATACTTCCTCGTGGCAAATGGAATACGCAGATAAGCATATTAGCGTAGCATAATAATGGCGTGGAAGTCAAGCCTGAATTTTAATTTACATTATTCGGGGGTGTTTAAAGCGGGAGAGAGTACGACTCCATTCCTGGAGAGAGTGGGTAATAGCTGTGTATTTTCTGTAAATAGCCGAGTTTATGCAACCGCACGCCGGCGGCTTCCGTGGACACATCGTACGCTTCAGAAACGAGATTGATAAGTTCAACTGCTTTTTCAGAGCCACTGGGAACCCAGCCGCTGATATCCCATTCTTTAATTTTCCCGCTGACGAACTTTCTTATCGAGGAGAGAGGTATCAGGAATGCCCCGCAGGCATAACTTGCCTGCCATTCCATCCAGTCGGAATACGGTGCATCCAGTATGCGACTGTGTCTGCATCTGAAACCGGTTTTTATCTCGTTTCCAGACAGGTACTTCTTACGGTAATTATTGTATTTCCGGCGCTGAGCAGCCAGCGCTTTGGCCATATCCGGCGGTGACTTTCCGGCCCGGTTATAGTCCCATAAAAAGGTGTGAAATTTCACGTGCCCGTATTCATGCGCCAGGGTTGTTCTCAAACGGTGGCATTTCTCATCGGGGAAGGATAACTCTTTTGATATTTTGACAACCGGTTTTTTATGGGGAAAGAAATCGGTCAGTCCTTCTATGTCTTCTCCCTCACCTGAGATATCGGCGTAAAGGTCCAGCTCAGAAGTATCCTGCTCTATCATCACGGTTAAGTCATCGGTCGAAAGCGGGAAACGGGTTTCTCCGTATTTCCGTTTCAGGAACCCCGATACTATATGCTCGCACTCGATATCAAGCTCTTCCTGGTCGAAATAGGGACGCCACCGGAAGCGGCCGGTCTCATCTATTACCCATTTCATTATTATTTACTGCCTTTTTTCCGACTATAGCTTCTGGCAAATGCCTTAAAAGCATCCTGTACCTGCTCGGGGCTTGTGGGGGCGGTCTTAAGGTATTTTGGAGGAATCTGATGCGCCAGAAAGAACAGATATTCATCGGGCACATCGAGCAGCTTCGCAAACTGGTTGATAAGGTGTTCACCCGGGGGATTACGGCGGTCTCTTTCGATATCATTCAGGTACTGTGGGGATATCGGGGTCCCATCGTCTTTCAATATCATCGAAGCCAGTTGTTTCTGACTCAACTGCTTTGATTTACGCCCTTCTGAGATAGCTTTACCGAATGTCATAATATACTCCGATTGCTGACAATAATATCCGCTAATCAGCATATCGGTTTATGACCAGGTTGTCAACTTTTGGATTCTAAAGAAAACACCTGTTATTCTTTGACCAATAGTACATTAATGGCTTTGACGACAACTCTTACGTTATCACCTGCCTTCAGTTCGAGCCCGTTTATTGAGTCTACCGTCATTACCGAGCCCATCACGGACGGGGCCGGAATATCGATGGTTACCTGCCCCATGACATCGCCTTTTTTAATTTCCCTGACAACACCGCTAATCTGATTCCTTGCTCCGTATTTCATATCCGGTACTCCTTCTATTATTAGATTAAGGAAAGGTTTTTACTACCTGCGGAGTGTTGCGATAAGCCTTTTCGGTTTGAGAAGTAAGTCTAAAGCCATGTTGATATCGGATGCCACTACGTCGCAGCCGTTCACCGCTTCCGAAGCGGTGCCTTCCGGTCCGAGAACGCAGATCCCCAGGCCGACTTCCCTCAGCATATCGGAATCATTCGCACCGTTTCCGATAGCGACAGTAATTTCACTGCCCAGATTCCTGATGAATTCGAGTTTTTGTGTGCTTTCGTTACCTGAGGTTACCCTGTGTACTTTAACTCCGAGGGCTTCCGCCACCTGCCGGGCGTTACCGGTCATATCGGCAGTGATAATTGAGATATCGAGAAGACTGCCCAGGTTATGAAGTCTCTCCGTCACCCCTTGGATTACTTCCCCGTCGAGTGCTATCGTACCATTGAGGTCCAGCGCTAGGTGTTCGAACCTGTAAACACCCAGTCCCGGTATATCCATCTCAATCAATAATCATTCACCTGTTTGTAGATTGTAATTGCTTTATCCGGAGACAGCAATAGATAAAACACCGTTGAAAAGAATTATGGTGGGCCATTCTGGATTCGAACCAGAGACCTCTACTTTATCAGAGTAGCGCTCTAACCAGCTGAGCTAATGGCCCGTGAGAGGCAAATCGTCTTGATTTTAGCTTAAAATGAACGGGGAAATCAAGTGATTATATCAGGAGCTTATTTATCAACTCGACGTTGTTCTCGTAAAATACTGTCAATGCGCCTCTCGTGGGAATGTCGTCTTTGAAGAAGCCACAGGCGTACAATTCTTTTGCTGTGAGCTTACGGACGTAACGCCACAGGTTCAACATCATATTTTCAGGAGGTACTCCCTGTTTGCCAGCAGTTGTGGAGCGTAATAATTCATAGATAGTTTCCATTTGCCCGGAATAGTACGAAGAAGCAGATTCTGTAATTGCCATAATAGCATTTTTATATTCATTGATAATCTCATTTGTTATTACTGCGGTCCTTGGTTTTCCGTGTATGGATAAGTTCGCGGCCTCGGCAGATGCACGTAGTGATTTGTTCTCTATTTCTCCTTTAATCAGCATGGCGTAAGCATCCACGAGGAACAGGTTAAGATGCCTGATATACTCGGCTTTTGGAGCCGATTCATAGCCCATAGGAAGAAATGAATGAAAGATGGTGCTTTCAGGGCCGATGAAAACGGCCGAGTACCGCTCGCCGTGAAATACCACTTTATTCAGGAAATCCGGCCCGATGGAATCGAGGGCTTCGCATTCCTCATCGAAATCAACCTTGGTCCGGGCGTACTTTCCTGTGTATTTCTTCCAATCCACGCTGGCAGCTCCCCGCCCGACGGACGAACTCAATCCCTGGACAAACCCGATAATTCCTCCCAGGAATATGGTGATTTCCGGTGAAGCGTCGCGGAAAGCGAAACCGCATTCAAGGATTCTACCGGACAACTCTTTTACCATCGGTTTTACCGTATCCAGAATGCGTCCGATATCGTTT
>CAZIYN010000142.1:0-6323 GCA_964543495.1 uncultured Dehalococcoidales bacterium
GAACTTTCTATATAGGAATGGTACCTACTCCCAGGTTGGTCCCCGAAACGACGTTCGAGGACCTCACCGCCGCGTATGAAGAAGCGGGTAAACTCGGTGAAGTATCGATGGTATGGGGTTCTCCCGGCGGAATCGGTCTGTATGAGAAACTGAAAGCAAATCGGGTTGTGACCGCCCTCAGGGTTTACGGACTCAGACCGGTCCTGACCCTGAATTTCCATACAATAAAACAGGTGGAGGGCAAAGGACTGATGCTTGTCATCGACGCCCCGGAAGGGGTGGCCGCTGAAGTATCGGACCCGGAGTTCAGGCGGTTATGGATTGATGAAGCCAGGAATATAGCCGGAGAGTTTCAGCCGGAATATTTTTCCCTGGGTAACGAAATTAACGACTATTTTCATTTTAATCCGGAGGATATCGATGGTTACCTGACCCTGTTTGAAGAAGCCCGTTCGGCTATAAAAGAAGTCTCTCCTGATACTCGGGTAATGGTGGTATTTTCATATACTCACCTGATAGACAACGACCAGTGGGACCTGTTCGGCAGGTTTGATAAAGCCGATATTATCGGTCTGACAACCTACCCCTGGAAGCATTTCGATACCCCGGAAGAGATAACCGGAAACTATTATTCAAGGCTGAACCGGTATGTAACCAGACCCGTAGCATTCACAGAAATAGGCTGGGCCGGAGATGAAAAGGAGCAGGCTGAATTCCTTGTAAAATTCCTGGAATTGACAGGAGATATAGAAATGGAAATGGTCAACTGGCTGTTTCTGCATGAGATAAAACTGGAAGGAATCGGCCGGAGCGTCTTCAGTCCGGAATCGACGACAATTGCCCTGATAAACGCCGACGGGACCAGGAAACAAATATATGATATCTGGCTCGACCTGAAAGCTGTCAAGATTGTTAATAAACAGTGAAATACTATTCACACGCAGAATATCGAAATAGTCAGCTTGAAATAGCGTGTAAAGAGGGGTTCACCCAGAAAGGTTTCTCCCTGAAGGGGACACAGGCCTGCTCGCCGTACAAGACTTTGGCAGGCGAGGGGATAGGGTTATATAAATCACTAAAAATTAGACGGTTTCTAATATCCAGCGTAATTAAGAATCTAGCATTTGAGTGTCGGTTGCCTTTCATCTATAATATCAGACGAAGAAGGAATAACAGGTTTGAGGTGCCAGCGATTATGAAAGAGAACGAATTAATTATTAATTGTGCGAAATGTACACGTCCGGTGTGCAACAGTACCGCCTATGAAGACGGCCCGGATAACTGTCCGTATAAGGTCGTGCCGGAGATAATAGAACAGGCCGTTAAAAAATACTCGCAGTCGGGTGTGCGTAACTTCGCCGCCAATGCCTCAAGGCAGGAAGGTTCCGGTTATATCAGGCTTCCCCATTCTCCCGCCGGTCCTTCTCCCGTAAAAAGCAGGATAGAAGAAGTAATGGAACTGTCCGACCGCATGGGATACAAGAGGCTGGGGCTGGCATATTGCGGCGGGACTCAATACGAGGCGTCACTGCTGGTGCCCGTTCTGGAAAACCGGGGGTTCGAAGTGGTATCGGTCTGCTGCAAGTGCGGCGGGGTCCCCAAGGAGAACCTTGGACTGGAAGACTGGGAAAAGGTTAATCCGGGCCAGTACGAAGCTATGTGCAATCCTATTGCCCAGGCTGAAATCCTCAACAGTTACGAGACCGACTTCAATCTGGTGATGTGTCTCTGCGTGGGACACGATTCTCTGTTCCTGAAAAACAGCAACGCGCTGTGTACTGTCATCGCTGCCAAGGACAGACTTTACGGTCATGCTCCTTTGAACGCTTTATATCAGTCGAAATCATATCATCGTCGTCTGATGGCGAAAAGCAGTGATGCCGATGCGGCGAAAAAAGCGGAGAAAAACAAATAGACCTTTCCCGGGACCGTATCCGGGCAAGCAGTATCGCTTTACTCTTCGAATAATGTTGTGCTCAGGTACTTCTCTCCCCTGTCCGGGAAGATGACCACTATCGTACCCGATTCTATTTTCTTAGCGGTTTCGATGGCGGCGTACATGGCGGCGCCGCTGCTCATTCCGACGAATATTCCCTCGTTCTTGACGATTTGCCGGCTCATCTCGTATGCAACCTCTGTCTCGACCATGACTGTGATGTCGATTTGCGAGGGGTCGTATATGGAAGGTACGATTGCCTCATCCATGTTCTTGAGTCCCTGAATATAATGCCCCTTTACAGGATGAGCGCAGACCACCTTAATCTGCGGGTTGCGCTCCTTGAGATACTTCCCCACACCCATTATCGTTCCGGAAGTCCCGATAGATGAAACGAAGTAGTCTATCTTGCCTTCGGTCTGGCTCCAGATTTCTTCCGCTGTCGTCCGGTAATGCGTTATCTTGTTGAATTCGTTGGAAAACTGGTCCGGCATGAAATACTTCTCGGGGTGCTCTTTCACCAGCTCCCTGGCTTTTCTGATAGCTCCGTCCGTACCGAGTTTACCGTCGGTCAAAGTCACCTTTCCGCCGAACGCTGTAATCATTGTTATTCTCTCTATGGAGACGGAATCGCTCATTACTATCTCGACTTCATATCCTTTCACTATCCCTATCATTGCCAGTGCCACACCTGTGTTCCCGGAGGTCGGCTCGATGATTGTTTTTCCCTTGGTCAGGGCACCCTCGTCCTCAGCCTGCTGTATCATGCTCAACGCAATCCTGTCCTTAACGCTTCCCGTCGGATTATGGCCCTCGAGCTTCGCGTACATAGTGGTGTTCTTATTGGGATTAAGTCTATTTATCCTGACAACAGGCGTATTCCCGATAGTCTGAAGTATATCTTCGGCTCTATTCATTTCTCTCCTTCTGTTAAAGGTACAAACTTGCTTTCGTTCACGGATTCTGCCGGATTATCAAACAGGATAACATATCTCGACAGAAACGTATTACGAAAAATTCCCACTTTCCGGTTAGGTGCTTTTATGTCCCGGGCGGTTCTTCTGATAGAAAATTCGAAAGCCTTTGGAGGCGGATTCTCACGGTCCGGCTGCATTCTTTGGAATCTAATCTATCCTTTAACTACACCCATTGGTATTGATTTTACCACTTTTAGGGATATTCCCGCCATATGGGTGACTTCCACCACATCGGAAACATCTTTATAGACCTGCGGGGCTTCTTCAGCCAGAGAGGCCATACTCCTGGCTTTAACCGTTATTCCCCGGGCGGACAGCGAACGGGCGATATCATCTCCCCTCAATCCTCGCTTAGCCGCGGAACGGCTCTGCACCCTGCCGGCGCCGTGGCAGGTGGAGCCGAAGGTCTCTTTCATCGCCGTCTCGGTGCCTATTGCCAGGTAGGAGCAGCGTCCCATATCGCCAGGGATAAGTACCGGCTGGCCTGTTTCCCTGTAGACAGAGGGAACATCCGGGTGACCGGCGGGGAAAGCCCTCGTGGCACCCTTGCGGTGAACGCAGACCGGCTGTTTTTTATTATCGACGGTATGCTGTTCGATTTTGGCGATGTTATGGGCTACATCGTAAATCTGTTCCAGCCCGATTTCCTTTCTGCTTTTTCCTAGTACTTTTGTAAAAGTCTGCCTTGTCCAGTGCGTTATACACTGGCGGTTCGTCCAGGCGTAATTGGCGGCACCGGCCATCGCCGAAAGATAGTCTTCTCCTTCGGGCGACTGTACGGGAGCGCAGGCAAGCTGTCTGTCCGGGAGATTGATACCGTACCTCTTTACCGCCTTTTCAAGCATGGCGATGTAATCGGTGCAAACCTGGTGACCGAACCCGCGCGAGCCGGTATGAATCATTACCAGCACCTGTTTCGGCCGGTCGATGCCCATCACCGCGGCGGCTTTACTGTCATAAATTTCGTCCACGACCGCCACTTCCAGGAAGTGGTTGCCGGAACCCAGTGTACCCAGTTGCGGTATTCCGCGCTGCTTGGCTTTTTTACTTATCTTGTCGGGATTTGCTCCCTTCATACAGCCGGAGTCCTCGGTCACGGGAATATCGCCGCCGTCACCGAAACCCTTTTCCACCGCCCAGCGGCTGCCTCTGGTAATAATGTCCTCGAGCTCTCTCTCTGTCACCCTCAGTTTGCCGGTAGAACCTACTCCTGAAGGGACATTTTCATAAAGTTCGGCTACGATTTCCCCTATTTTCGGTCTGACCTCGTCTTCCGTGAGGTTTGTCCTGAGCACCCTGACGCCGCAGTTTATATCGAAGCCGACTCCCCCCGGTGAGACCACACCGTCGCGGAGGCGGGTGGCAGCTACTCCGCCGATAGCAAAGCCGTAGCCCCAGTGGATATCCGGCATTGCCATGGAACTGCCGATTATGCCGGGAAGGAACGCCACGTTCGCCACCTGCTCGAATGCTTTGTCTTCCCAGATTTTATCCAGCATCGACTCGCTGGCGTATATAAGACCGGGGACGGTCATTCCTGCCTTATAGCTGGCGGGAATCTCCCAGCGGAAGTCGTCGATTTTCCTTATTGTGCCTTTATACGGTACTGCCATTTTATTCCTAGACGTCGAATAATACTCTGGCTTTGACGCCGTCGCCCTTTTCGATACTCAGCATGTGGTAGGTAGCCGCCTTGATTCCTATCTTTATCGAGTGCCTGGACAGGTCTGCTCTTTCACCGTATACGGTCGCTTTCAGCGTTGTATCTGTCAGCCGGGTGATATCGAACCTCTTCAGCAGCATATTTTCGGCATCGAACAGATAAATAAGCTCGTTAAGCCAGGCTACCAGCAGGCCTTCGGAGTCGGTGGCTTCTATCTCTATCTCCCTGTCTTCACCCTCCTCCACGTCATCGGGTGAGGTTATCAGGCTGAACATACCCCTTGCGGCGTTAATATATACCTCACGGATACCACTACCGTAAGCGATAATACCGATATCCGAAGTATGCTCCAGGATTTCAAACTCTTTCTCCATAAAAGGTAATTATAATTATATCATTTATATCTATTCCCACCCACCACCCTTTTAGGAAGCTTAAGAGGGGGCTCTCGCCCCCTCTTAATATCTCCCCCACTTTCGCCACCCCCGCTCCCTTCTATCATTCACGCTCTCTTCCGTCATTCCTGCGAAGGCAGGAATCCAGTAATTATCTCGTCAAGTCTCTTCACTCGCCCTTATACTCCACTACCCAACCTCCTCTGGATTCCGTGCCTGCACGCTAAAATGCGTTACGGCACGCAGGCGTGTCAAGCACGGAATGACACAGTCCAGGAAAAAAGGACAGACCACCTGTTATTGAAGCGCTTTTATACACATCGATTTCTTCACCAGTATGGAATATTGAAGCAGTATAGCCTTTTTTGAAGACCCCCCTTTCCTTACCAAGGAGAGGGGGGTCTTCGTAACCGGGGGAGAGGATAGTAAATAAAAGTGAAGGAGAGAGTTCACCCTGAAAGGGGTGCTTCGTAACCGGCCTGCCCGTCGAAGCTCTTCAGAGCGAAGGCAGGGAGAGAGGATAGTATAAGTTAGACAAAAATCACCGTGTGGTTTATTATAATCCCGGATAGAAATCAGACTAGAAGGAGACAGCAATGGGTGTTGAGAACTGGACTCTATGGCACGTGGGACTTTCCGTAAAAAGTATTGACGAAGCCGTGAAATATTTCGAATCGCTTGGAGGAAAGGCTGCCGACAGACCGGCAATGGTACTGGACAGCGCTAATTTCGAAAAAATCCGGACTTATAACAGGTATGACGCCCCGACCTGGAAAATTAAGATAAAAATGCTCGACCTGGGACCTCTGACCTTCGAGCTGACCGAGCCTGTAGAAGGAGACAATTTTAACAAGACCTTTATGGACGAGCACGGTGAAGGCGCCAACCACATCGCCTACCTTGTCGACGAGCTTGAGAAAGAGGTAGCGGAACTGGAAGCAAAAGGCGTCCCCGTTATGTACCACGCCGAAGGCCAGTATGCCTATATGGACGCCCGTAAAGTCGGCGGAGTCGTTATCGAACTCAAGCAGTCGGGACCGCCGCCTTCTAATTAACCGGTAATTCCCGGATATATTAAAACAGGGGGAAACCCTTTCGGATTTCCCCCTGTTATTATTTTTCTATAAGCTATATTCTACCGCCAGGCGTCCACGCTGTAAGCCGGTGCACCGCCCCATTCACCACGGGCTCCGCCGGTAATTTCATAGCATACTTCCTCATCGGAACCGCAGACTATAATCATGCAGTCGCCGGGCGAATTGCCCGCCAGTGGTACCATATAGTCGTCGGACAGTTCCTTCCACGGCTTGCCCGACCTGGGGTCCTTTCCAATCCAGCCGTTGGTAGTCAGG
>CAZIYN010000143.1:0-6307 GCA_964543495.1 uncultured Dehalococcoidales bacterium
CTCTGGATATTATCGGGATGATGGCGGTGCCGTGCGTGCTGCTGGTGCTGGGCAGCAACCTTTCCAAAGTGAAACTGACCTCGATTCCGACGACCTTGCTGGCGGCTTTCCTGAGAGTGGGAGTGGGACTTGGGTTCGGTTTTCTCGCCGTCAGCGTATTCCGTTTAACGGGGGTTTTGAGAGCGGTGGTGATACTGGACTCGGCGATGCCGGCGGCGGTGAATTCTTCGATTATTGCAACCAAGTATGATAATGAAGCCGAGCTGGTATCCAGCGTAGTGTTCGTGACGACGATAGCCAGCCTGGTAGTGATTCCGTTCCTGCTTAACTATCTGGCTTAATTTCTCTATTCCCGCCCGCCTGCCTTCGTCCCCGATTTCATCGGGACTTCGGCGGGTAAACCGTTCTTTAGGAAATCCCCCTTTTCATCTGTCATTCCCGCGGAGGCGGGAATCCAGCAATTCACGTTCAGTCAAAATTCTACACCCATCCGAGCTTTTCTGGATTCCGTTTATCACCGGAATGACAGAAGGGATTAATCAGGTTCTACTTCTCTGTGGTAAGCGCCGCCAGTTGTTCGAGGACTTTCTGCAGAGCTTCGATTTCTTCTCCGTAGCCTGCCCAGTTACCTTCACGCTGGTATTCCAGCGCTTTATCGTAATGCTGCTGTGCCTGGGCTATCAGACCGGCGATATCCCCGGATACGGGTTCAGTCGGCTCTCCGGGCTCGACCGGTTCTTCCGTTTCAGCGGGTGTTTCCGGTATTACGGGCACTTCTCCTTCACCGAATATGGCTTCAAGACTCTCGGAGAGAGTCGGTGTCATTACGATATCGTCACCGGCGACTATTATCACCCGTTTAAGCTCCGGCAGACCGCCGCCCTCCGCCTGGAGGAAGACGGGTTCAACATATAGAATCGATTCGCCTATGGGTATTAAAAGCAGGTTGCCGCGGATAACCGTGGAACCACCGCGGCCCCACAGAGCGAGCTGCTCGGTAATGGTGGTATCCTGACCAATGCGGTTTTCAACCTGGCTGGGACCATCCACCCAGGCTTCCTTGGGGAAGCTGTAAGCTAAGAGCCTGCCGTAATTGTCGCCGTCGCAACGGGCAGCAAGCCAGCCGACGGTATTTTTCTTATTCGCCGGATTAAAAGGTAGCATCAGCAGGAATTCTTCCATTTTCTCATCGGGCAGGCGCATAATGATGTAATAAGGCTCCATAATCTGTTCCTGGCCGAAGTATACCTCCCGGGGTACCGACCAAAGGTCTTCCTTGTTATAAAATACGCGGGCATCATGCATATGATAGGTCTGGTATACCGTCGCCTGGATGTTGAACATATCTTCCGGGTACCGGAGGTGTTCTTTAATATAGCCGGGCATTTCATCCATCGTAGCAAACAGGTCGGGGAAGATTGCCCGGTAGGTCTGGATAATAGCGTCGTCGGGGTCTGAAACGTAAAAAGTGACATCGCCGTTGTAGGCGTCGATAACTGCCTTGACGCTGTTGCGGATGTAATTCAGGCCTCCACCGACGGGAGTCGAGTACGGATAACGGTCACTTATCGTATATGCGTCCTGTATCCAGAACATCCTGCCTTCGGCAACTACTATATACGGGTCGTTGTCCAGAATGAGGAACGGTGCCAGGTGGTTTACTCTTTCCCTGATATTCCGGTAGTACATCACCCTGCTCTCAGGTGTAAGCTCGCCACTGATGAGGATATTGAAATCGCCCAGCTGCCAGGCGTAAACAAGACGGCGAAAGAACCCGTTGAGACTTATTCCTCCGTCGCCTTCGTAATGACCGTAAACGTTTTCCTCACCGCTGGGGTAATCGAACTCCTGGGTGTTCGTTTTCACGATTACGTAATCGCTGGTTTTTTCACCAAAGTATATCCCGGGCTGCTCGATATCGATATCGCCTACCGGTGGAATATCTTTGACAAGCAGTACCGGCAGTCCTTGGTTGCCGATTTCATTTACCGGACTGAGGGTAAGGCCGTATCCGTGCGTGTACAGCAGGCGGAGATTCACCCATGTCTGGGCTTCGCCGGAAAGTTTTTCCGCGGACAACTCCCTTGCGGAGAGCATAACCTGCCTGTAATTGCCATCCAGCGTGTACCTGTCGACGTCGACATCATTGAAATCGTAATAAGGGCGGAGCGACTGAATGTGATTGTACGTGTCTTTCAGGGGGCGGTGGTCCCACAACCTGACGTTGCTGATGGTTACATTATTATCCACTATATCCTGTGTCGTGGGCATATTTTCAGCGGGAAACGGCTCTTCTTCAATCTGGGTCAATCCAAAGGCTTCTCTTGTTGCCTGGATATTGTATTCGATATACGGGTTCTCCCTGGCAAGCTCGTTCGGTTCAACCTGGAAACGCTGTATCAGGGCGGGATATATCCCGCCGACTATTATTGCGGCTACTATCCAGGCGCCGATTCCGTACAGGGGTAGCCGGTAGTTCTTCCTCCAGACGGTGAAAATGACGACTATTACAAGAGAGAGGACCACTATGAAAAGAATCCACTGTGCGGGGAGCTTGGCGTTGAGGTCGGCAAAACCGGCGCCGAAGATTATCCCTCGCTGAGAGAAAACGAGTTCCCAGATACCGAGCCAGTAGCCCCAGGCGAAAAGCCCGAGGATAACAGCCACCAGTGTGCCAATGTGCACCATGACGGGCCGGGCAAAATCGAACCTCATCCTCTGGATGCCATAGCTGAGGAGATATACCGCCGCGCTGCCGATGATTGTTATTATCAGTGCCCCGAGCAGCCAGCTGCGTATCATATTGAGAAAAGGAAGTGAAAAAACATAAAACCCTATTTCTCTCTGGAAAGCGGGGTCTATGATGCCGAAAGGCTGCCAGTTAAAGGCGCGGAGTATCATCTCCCAGTTGCCCTGGGCGACAAGGCCGAATATAAGGCTCAGGAAGCTCGTACCCAGAATGACGCCCGTTTTCAGTAACGACTGAATACGGCTGACGATGGTCCAGGGCCAGAAGCGCGATTCCGTTTTAGGGACCAGGCGAGTTGCCAGTACCATGTTTCCCAGAAACAGGACGGCGAAGATAATTGCCGCCACGAAGAAAATGAGCACTCTGGTACCCAGTATTTTAGAATAAACGCTGCCGTAACCGAGGTTATCGAACCAGAGCCATTCCGTGTAAAAACCCTTGCCGACGCTCAGCAGGATGAAAATGACGACCAGCCCGAATATCGTCCATAGCCATCTTGTAGAGGTTATGCCGGATGTCCTCCGGGGTGCCTGGCCGTCCTCCGGGAACCAGCGCTGCCACTGCTTTTCAAATGAGTCCAATCTTAATAACCTCCCAAGTGCACGATAGCATAACGTGTGAGTATCGGTCAATCAGGTTTATACAGTTGTCATTGCGAGTCCAACGCTGGTAGACTTTGGCAGGCGTGAGAACCACTCTCATCTGTCATTCTGAGGAGCCCTTCTTTGGAGGGTGACGAAGAATCTGGGGGTTGGGTGATAAATACCCTCTAATCACTTATTAACTATTATCCTCACCCCCTGTTACGAAATACCCCCTCTCCTTAAAAAGGCAAGGGGGTATTTCAAAAAAGGATTCTTCTGCTTGATGCTCTTCGAAGGAGCGAAGCTCCTTGACACAGGAGTTTAAAAACAACTCATATTGCAATTAACATTGAGTAAAAATAGTCGTTCTTCTATGTCCAAAACCTAAATTTCCCTGGTTTTTCTAAAATCATCGATTGGCCTTATTTCTCCTCTTTCGTTTTTATACCGCCACCAAGTCCATCCGTTAACTTGATAACCAGCTAGTTTTGAACCTATTCCAGATGGAGTGTGAAACTCTCCATTTAGTGGAATACATCTCGATTTTCCCTCTAAAATAAAATCTGGAACTAACTCAGCTTGGTGGTGTCTATTTGCACTAAATATTTTAATTAATTGGTGTGTTACTACTTGTTGGGCAGGGGATAACTTTTGTAGGCGTTCTGCGAAATCCGTTAAAGCGTGATATGCGTATGAATCTCCCTCACGTAGACTCATTTTTGCTCGTTCCAATATCTGCTCTTGTAGCGGATGTACCCATTCTCGATTACTCATATTTACCTCCTATACTGGAAATACTCTAATACTGAGTTAGCTCAGTATTAGAGTATCACATATATGGAATGTTGTCAAGTTTTCGTTATAGGATATAAAGATTCTTGATTATAAATGAATATTTTCTGATATGTTTTTAAGTTTGTAGCTTGCCCGTATAGACTGCTTCCACTATAATTGAAGCTGGAGGGGGTATCAGATGACGCAGGGAGCGGGGGTCCCACAACCGGGATATATGGTCGACCTCTCGATGTTCAGACCTTATCACTTCGAGATGGGCGCAATCCGCCCGCCGAGTGAGGGGGGTTCAGCCTCTCTATTGCTCAGGATTACCAGGAACTGTCCCTGGAGCAGGTGCACCTTCTGCTATGCCCGGATGTACGGCCACGAGAAGTTTCAGCTCAGGCCTGTGGAAGAGCTGAAAGAAGATATCGACGCCGCATACGATATCGCCGAAGAGATGAAGACCCTTTCCTGGAAACTCGGTCACGCCGGCCAGATGGAACCGCTGATGGAGGTCCTGCGTCACGGTCTTTCGACACAGCACCTGCTGAACGCAAACTGCGTGGTGAACGTCTTTAACTGGCTCTGCGCCGGCGGGAAAACGGTATTTCTGCAGGATGCCGATACTCCTATTATGCCGACGACCCAGCTCGTGGAAGTGATAAGGTATCTCAGAGATATATTTCCGGGTATCGAGAGAATCACCTCATATACGAGGTCGAAGACAATCTTCAAGAAAAAACCGGAGGAGTTGGAACAGCTGCGACAGATAGGTCTCAGCAGGCTGCATGTGGGTATGGAATCCGGTGATGACGAAGTGCTTACATTCATTGAAAAAGGCGTAACCGCCGAACAACAGATAATCGCCGGGCACAAAGCTATCGAAACCGGATTCGAGCTGTCCGAATACATCATGCCCGGAGTCGGCGGAAAGAAGATGTGGCGGCAGCATGCCGAGAATACTGCCCGGGCATTGAACGAGATTAATCCCCATTTCATCAGGATGCGGCCTTTCACTCCCGGCAAGAATTCACCTCTTTATAACTCGTTTAAAAGCGGCGAATTCGAACTCACTTCTCCACATGAACGCCTGCTGGAAATAGGGCTGCTGATTAAGAACCTGGATATAACGGGAAGGGTATGTTTCGACCATGCATACAATCCCCTTTACAGGTCGGGTGATTACTATGTCCCGCTGATGGCGCAGGACTACGAAGGTTATAAATTTCCGGAACAAAAAGAAACGGTACTTGAACTGATTAACAAAGGTCTGAGTATGGATGAAAGCCTGCTGCTCGATGCCAAGAATGGCCGTGATGTACTCGGAATCTAATTATATGCATAAAATCTATATGTATAGAGTAATGTTATTTCAGGTGATGGATGACGAAAAAGCAGGATAACGGAGTAATCGAAGGGGCTGTGGCGGCGGAAGAAACGGTAAAGGTGCTTAAAGGGTTCCGAAAGAAAAAAGGGAACCTGATTCCTGTCCTGCAGGCGACTCAGAAAAAACTCGGATATCTCCCACGCGAAGCGATGGTCGAGATTGCTCGTTTACTGGAAATACCTGAAATAGATGTTTATAGTGTAGTCACTTTTTACAACCAGTTCCGTCTGAACCCTCCGGGAAAACATTCCATACGGGTGTGCCTGGGCACGGCCTGTCACATGAAGGGCGGATATATTACCCTGGATGCCTGGAAAAGACGGCTGAACATCGATGTCAGGCAGACCACTCCCGACCGCGAATTCGACCTCGATAGCGTCGCCTGTGTCGGCTGCTGCGTGATGGCGCCTGTAACCGTGGTCGATGAAAAACCGGAAGGGCAGGTAGAACCGACCCGCGTGGACGGAATCCTGCTTTCCTTCGGATACGATATCGAACAAGAGGGCAAGAAAAACCAGTGAATGAGACCGGACAGGCGGTTATAGACTCCGCTTTCAATGAAATCCACGAACGGGCCGAATCCCGCTGGCAGGAATTGCGTGAAGGCGGGAAACCTTTCATACTCGTCGGAGCCGCCACCTGCGGAAGGGCCGCCGGCGCTCTCGAAATAATGCAGAAACTCAGGGACGAGGTCAAGAAGAGGGATATAGACTGTCCTGTTATAGAGGTCGGCTGTATGGGTCATTGCTATGCCGAACCCATGATGATCGTGGGGAAGCCCGGAAATCCACCGATATGTTACGGCAAGGT
>CAZIYN010000144.1:0-6306 GCA_964543495.1 uncultured Dehalococcoidales bacterium
GCCAGGGATAACGCGGAGAAGGCACAGAAATGATTTTTGCGGGAATTGATATCGGTTCCAGAGCTGCCAAAGCCGTTGTAATACAAGATGGGGATATTATAGGCACCACCATCCAGGATACGGGTCCCGAAAGCGTAAAGACCGCCTATATGACGATTGAGGCGGCTATGAAAAGCCCCGGTCTTTCAATCGATGATATCGACTATATCGTCGCCACCGGATATGGCCGCGTTCTGGTGCCTTTCGCCGGGGAAAACATATCCGAGATAAGCTGTCATGCCCGCGGCATTAACTGGTATTATCCTTCGGTGAGGACAATCCTGGATATGGGCGGACAGGACTGCAAGGCTATAAACTGCGATGAAGAAGGCTATGTGACCAACTTCGTAATGAATGATAAATGCGCCGGCGGTACCGGACGTTTCCTGGAAATGATTGCCGACGTTCTGGAAGTGCCCCTGGAAGAAATCGGAGAACTGGCGCTGAAATCGGAAAGCGGAATACCCTTTAATACAATATGTGCGGTCTTCGCTAAATCCGAAGCCATCGTTCATCTCCGGCACGGTGTAGCCCGGAGCGATATTCTGGCCGGTCTGAACGAGGCTATTTCCGTCCGCTGCCACAATCTTCTTAAAAAAGTATCTATCGAGAAGGACTTTACCATTACCGGCGGTATTGCCAAGAATTCCGGAATGGTCTCCAAAATCAGCCAGAAGATAGGACTGGAACCACTGCTGGCCGAAGACCCGCAGCTAATCGGAGCCCTCGGAGCTGCCATCTACGCCCGCGAGAAATATACGGGCAGAGAAACAGGAGGAAACGGTAAAACACAGTACGGGTATAACGACGCAACCGGCGACTATTTTATCACCATCGATTCCGGTAAATGCGACGGCTGTGGAGAATGCGCAACCGCCTGTCCTTCGGGTATATTCGAGATAATCACGGAAAACGGGCAGCAGCCGAAAGCAGTCGTAAAAGAATCGGTCAGAAAAAAACTATCGATAATATGCCCGGGATATGATTCCTGTAACGGTAAAGTCCGCACTAATTGCCAGAAAACCTGCCCTAACGATGCTGTAATTTTAAGCTGGTGAATGAAATGACAGAGAAGAAAATCGATTACAACGATATTACTACCGGTTATGAATTTGAGCCGGCTGAAATCCGGCTCAGCAGCGAATCAGTACTTAAATACCTTGACGCAGTCGAGGGTGACAGGCATATCTATGAGGAGAATAATATCGTCCCGCCGATGGCAGTTGCCGCTCTTGCTATGACAGCTATGGCGAAAGGATTATCGATGCCGCCCGGAGCAGTTCATGTTTCACAGGACCTTCAATTTCTCAGACCGGTAGGGTTTAACGAAAACGTCACCAGCTACGCCAAAGTCAACAGAAGAGTCCAGAGGGGCAAAATCAATATGATGACCATCGGCATCAACGTGTTCAATAAAAACAATGAACTGGTTATAACCGGAGAAACAAGCTTTATACTACCAGCTTCATAGCGGAGGACAACTCGTGAGCTTGAAATTGAATGAACTCGAAATCGGCACCGACCTCCCCGAACTAAAACGGGAAGTGACTCAGGAACATATAAATGCATATGCTTCTGCCAGTGGTGACTTCAACCCCATTCATATCGATCCGGAATTTGCAAAGAAAACAGAGCTGGGCGGCACGGTCGCTCACGGCATGCTCATCCTGGCATACGTGTCCGAGTTTATGGCCGGGCACTTCGGAAATGAATGGCTGAACAGCGGCAGCCTCAACGCCAGATTCAAGGGAGCAGCCTACCCCGGAGATACGATGATTATTACCGGTAAAGTAATCGATATCGAAGAACAGGATGAGTATATTCTTGTTGAATGCGATGTATTCTGTAATAACCAGAAAAACGAGCCCGTCATAGTATGCAATGTAAAAATGAAGGGGGAGAATGATGAAAATAGCAGTTGATGCTATGGGCGGCGATTTCGCCCCCGAGGAAATTATAAAAGGGTCGGTTTCGGGAGCCAGAGAATATGACGTCGGCATTATTTTCGCGGGGCCCGAGGAAATTATAATGGCGGAACTGGCAAAATGCGACACTTCCGGTCTGGACATCGAAATCGAGCACACAGACGAGTATCTCGTGGAAGGAGAACACCCCGCTTTTGCCATGCGTAAGAAGAGAAAAGCCTCCATAATGGTCGCTACCAAGCTGGTCAGGGACGGCAGAGCTGAAGCGGTTATCGGTGTGGGGCCTACAGGCGGTGTTTTTGCCGCTGCCCTGCAGGTGCTGGGGACGCTGGAGGGCCTGGCGAGGCCGGTTGTCGGCGGCCAGTTCCTCGGATTCACTCCAGAGACGATTATGATTGACCTGGGCGGTAATGTGGATTCACGTCCGGACCAGCTTCTGGATTTCGGAATAATCGGCACCGTATATGCCCGTAAATGGATAGGCATCGAAAATCCTACCGTCGCCCTTGTCAGTAACGGCGCGGAGGAAGGTAAAGGCAACGAAGTTGTCCGCGAGACTTACGAACTGTTCAAGAAGTCCGGACTGAATTTCACAGGCTATGTAGAAGGCAATGACATCGCCCACGGTAAGGCAAATGTCATTATATGTGACGGATTCGTCGGTAACGTTATTACGAAGTTCTGCGAAGGACTTGGAGATGTTACCTCGCGTTGGCTGGAGAATGAACTGAAGACCAGACTTTCTGGAGATGAAATAAGTGAAATATTAACTGCTCTGAGACGGGCGACCATCCCCGCCGATGTCGGCGGCGGAGGGCCGCTCTGGGGAGTAAACGGTGTGGTATGTGTCGGACATGGGAGGAGTAAAGCCCCCGAGGTAGCCAGCACCATCGGTACCACTAAAAGGGTAATTGAAATAGACCTGGTAGGAACTTTCAGGACGGAGTTAGCCGCCATCAAAAAGGCGATGAATATAACTGGCTAGAACACTGGATGGAGGAATCAAAAAATGTCTGATAATCCTTCGGTAGAAGAAACGGTTAAAAAGATAGTTACCAGAATAGTCCGTAAAAAAGAAGAAGAGTATTCACCCACAGCCACTTTTCAGGACATGAAAGCAGATTCGCTGGATATCGTCCAGATACTGGTCGCCGTGGAAGATACCTATGATATCGAAATACCGGACGAGGAACTTGAAAATGTTTCCGATATGGAGAGTTTCATCGCCTGTATCGAGCGGGTTATCGCCGGTAAAAATTCCTAGGACAGGATGATATATGTCGCTAAAAGGTAAAGTTGCCTTAGTAACAGGCGGTTCAAGAGGTATCGGAAGGGCGATAACATTGAAATTAGCTTCGGAAGGGGCCGACGTTATCATTAATTGTCTCCGGAAACGAAGCGCGGCTGAAAGTACGGCGGCGGCCGGTAGGGAAATGGGTGTGAAAGCTCATGTTATCAGAGCCAACCTTGCTGAACCGGAGAAAATCGAGCAGATGTTTGCCGAGGTAGAAGAAAAATACGGCAGGTTGGACATCCTCGTAAACAACGCCGCTTCCGGTGTCGCCCGCACCGCAATGGAACTGGAGTCCGATGCCTGGGACTGGACGATGAATGTAAACGCCAGAGCTGCGTTGCTCTGTTCCCAGAAATCGGTAAAACTGATGAAAAACGGCGGGGTAATAATAAATGTTTCCAGCCTCGGTTCGCGACTCGTTACACCCGTATACTCGGCGGTGGGGATTTCCAAAGCCGCTCTTGAAGCTTTAACCTGCTACCTGGCAATCGAACTTGCCGGACGGAACATCAGGGTAAACGCAGTCTCCGCGGCGGCGGTAGAGACGGAGACTATGAAGCTATACACTTCCGACCCCAACCTCCCTCGTTCTCTGGTAAACGATACTCCCGCCGGCAGAATGGTGCAGCCGGAGGATATAGCCGACGCTGTATCTTTCCTGTGCAGTGAAGAGTCGGTAATGATAAGAGGGCAGATAATCCTCGTTGACGGAGGAGTATCGCTTACTTCGACAGGCTATTATCCGACAGGAGATAAAGGACAGGGTGGTGCAGAATAGCAGTAGAGTGGTAATTACCGGAATGGGCACTGTCAATCCACTGGGACTCACCCTCGAGGACTACTGGAAAGGGCTGATATCCGGACAGTCCGGAATCGGACCCATAACAAGGTTCGATGCTTCAAGGTATCCGGTAAAAGTAGCCGCTGAAGTTAAAGGATTCGAGCCGCTGGACTATATGGATATAAAACGTGTCGACCGCACTTCACTCTGTACTCAACTCGCTATCGCCTCTACCAGGATGGCTCTCTCCTCAGCCCGGCTGGACACAAGCCAAGAAAAGCCTGAGAGGCTGGGAGTGGTCATGGCCACAAGCGGCGATATGAACCAGTTGATAAATACGGGCGAAGTCCTGGATAAACGGGGACCTATGCGCGTCGACCCGCTGTTAATCAGTAAAGTTGCTTCCAGTATGGTACCGGCAACGATAGGTCTGGAGTTCGGTCTCAAAGGCCCTAACAGCAGCCTTAACAGCGCCTGTGCCAGCGGAAGTGACGCTCTGGGAACAGCGATGAACCTGCTGCGCCTGGGTTATGCCGATGTTATCGTTGCCGGCGGCGCCGAAACTCAAGTGAACCGGCTGGCTATCGCCATCACCGGACGGGTTGGAGCGTTAAGCCGGGAGCCTGACCCGGAGAAAGCCTGCCGTCCGTTCGATTTAAACCGGGACGGTATGGTCTATGGTGAAGGTTCGGCAGCCCTGGTACTTGAAACTCTCGAACACGCTCAAAAGCGGGGAGCGCCGATACTGGCTGAACTCGTGGGAGCCGGCTGGTCTTTCGATGCCTTTAATGAAACCGCACCCGATGCGGAACAGGAGTCTATCGCCATGAAAATGGCGCTTGGTGACGCGGGTGTCTCCCTTGAAGAAGTGGCCTATATCAATGCTCACGGCACAAGTACCAAATTTAACGACGCCGCTGAAACCAAAGCACTGAAGCTGGTTTTCGGGGACCTTGCCTATAAAATACCGGTCAGTTCGAATAAATCGATGACGGGGCACCTTGCCTGTGCAGCCGGGGCCGTGGAGGCAGCTGCGGCGGTAATGACGATAAAAGAAGGAATTATTCCACCGACCATTCATTACGAGACTCCCGACCCTGAGTGCGACCTCGACTACGTGCCGAATACAGCCCGTAAACAGACAGTGAATGTATGCCTGTCCAACTCCTTCGGGATGGGAGGGCAAAACTGCTGCATAGTAATTAAAGGGTATACGGAATGAAGATATGAATAGTAAAAGTCTGGAAAACAAGGTAGCGCTTGTGACCGGTGCCTCACGGGGACTGGGTAGAGCCATTGCTGTGAAAATGGCGTCATATGGCGCCAGCGTGGCGGTAAATTACCTTTCCAGTGATGAAGCTGCGAATGAAGTATTCAAAGAGATTGAAGGGGCAGGAAGCAAGGTAATGCTGTGTAAAGCAGATATATCCGAAGCCGGGGCTGTCCGCCAGATGACCCGGCAGATTGTTAAAGAGTGGGGAAAGATTGATGTTCTGGTAAATAATGCCGGTATAGTCAGGGACGCACTCATTCTCCGGATGCCGGACGAGTCCTGGGACGAGGTTATTAACACCAATTTACGCGGTGCTTATCTGTGCTCGAAATACGCTCTTCGGTCGATGATGGACCAGGGCTGGGGCAGGATTATCAACATCGCCTCGCTGGCAGGTATCGTCGGTAATGCCGGTCAGGCAAATTATTCCGCGGCTAAAGGTGGTATGATTGCCCTGACCAGGAGCATGGCAAGAGAGGCCGGACCCAGGAATGTTACTGTGAACGCGATTGCACCCGGTTTTATCGTAACCGAGATGACGGATAAATTACCTCAGGAAACTAAAGATGCCATTCTGGCACGTATTCCGCTGCGACGTTTTGGCATGGCAGATGATGTAGCTGAACTCACTGCCTTTCTAGCGAGTGAGCAGGCCGGTTATATCACTGCCCAGGTCATCAGTATCGACGGCGGTGTAATATAAGGAGGTGTATAAATGGCTAAAGTAGGAATTATTACAGACAGTATCGCCTGTGTACCCCCGGAGATAATCAAGGAATATGATATCAGAATCCTTCCGGTCGCACTGAATATCAACGGCAAACCTTACCGTGACGGCGTGGATATCGACCCGGACGGTTTCTGGAAAATGTTCCCGGATGTCAAGGAGTTCACGACAGGCGCCCCGGCTCTGAGTGAATATACCGATATTTACAAAGACCTGAGTAAAACTTCGGATGGAATCGTAGGTATCTTTGTCTCGAAAGCTCTAAGC
>CAZIYN010000145.1:0-6294 GCA_964543495.1 uncultured Dehalococcoidales bacterium
TGAGTACCAGCGGAGCGCGGTCGAGACGATACCATTCCATGACATCACTGCCGCACAGACCGCAGGCTTCCACCCTTACAAGCAGTTCGCCGGGACCGATTTCAGGCTTAGGCATCTCTTCAAGGCGGACATCACTGTTGCTGTACCACATTGCGACGCGCATTTTGCTATTCGTCATTAGCGATATATCCTTTCCTCAGGAACACTAAGATGTCTAGCGAATTCACTTAGTCTTAGACAACCAGGTAAACGAAGATTAAGTGAATCATGTCTAGCACGACTCCGGGGATAAGTTATCAAAATAGATTCTGTAGCCCGAGTGATTCCAACAAGAAATAATCGTTTACGTTCCTCTAGTTGGTTTCCGGCTACATCACCAGGGAGCCAATAGTGCTCCAATCCTGGTAATATAATATGACGCCGAGTAAGACCTTTCGAGCTGTGTAACGTTAATAGTTCAACAGCGGGTTCAAATTCAGGTTTATCATCTTCGGTAGCATATATTCTATCAATAAGAATATCAAGGCACTCTTCTAGGATTACTTCACCTTCACTTGCTAGAGCGCCTAAGAAATCATCAATGAAACTTGGTTCACACTCTTTCCCATTAGGGAGTACTGAATTAATGCATGATGCAATTTGTGTAGTATCACGACTAGTAAGAGATTGAATTAATCTATTATATTCTGATATAGCAGCTATGATTGACCCACTCCATCTACGATTGTCTACAAGAAAAGTTAAAGCTGAAATTACAGAAGTATGTCCATTAAGCAAAGATGCAATCACATCGGTCTTGTGTCTAGGCTTGAATTCTGGAAATTTTTCTAGTATTAGACGCTCAAGAAATGGTTGATTGCGCTGATAAGATAATTTCGCAAAAATTCTTACCCAATTCTTATCATCAAATAATTCAGAAGATTCCCTGACCTTGCACTTTATTCCTTTCTCTGTAAACTTATTTCGATAATATGAAAGGACTTTATGACTTGGGAAAAGACATGCTACTCCTTCATTCGCGATTGTATTCTCATCAATTGCGCTTAGTTTGTCTTCAATGTAATCAGCCAAGTAATTACATTCAGCAAGTGCACTCACGAAAGGTTTTACACTAACTACCCCTCCAGGTTTTACTGCTTCTAGATGCTGTGGGTTATCATGCATAAAAGATAAAAATGTATTTGCAGATTTGACAATTTGTTCTGCACACCTCCAGCACTGAACCAAACTAATCTTATCTACATCTGCATCTTCAATTAATGTTCTAATGCCATTAGGACTAGCACCTCTCCCGCTATAAATGCTCTGGTCATCATCTCCAACTACTACACATGAAGTAGTTGATTTTGATATAAGCTTAAGGAAATTTTGTTCCGAAATATTGAAATCTTGGTATTCATCAATGAGAAAGTGCTGATATTTCTCGAGCCAATTGATTCCATTTGTATCTTTTGTGTAGAGAGATGTCGCAATAGGAACGACCTCATCCCAATCAAATAATTTTAGTGAACGCGAATACGTATTATAAGTATCCTCTATAATTACTTTCTCATTAATATGATTATCTACAGGCTCCATATTTCGCCATTCAGTTTTAAGAATATTTAAATATCCACGTAATCCAGTTATAGTTAAACCAGTCAATTCTTTTTTTAACAATGATAGAATATCGTTAGCTGCAATTTTAGCTATTCTATCTTTATTAGCGGTTAAGTCTAATATATGAAAATGCGTATCAAGCTGTATTTCATGTCCCTTATTTCGAATAATTCGGCAGGCTAAACTATGAAGAGTGGAGGCTTTAACAGGTTTAGAGGTTACAATAATCGGGTATTTTAAAGTCAGATCATCTTTAAAGGCATGCATAATTTCCCTGTTAAAGGTTAAGTAGATAATGGTATTGTTATCAACATCGCGGTTTTCAATAAGTTCGTTTATCCTTAAAAGGAACGAATAGGTTTTCCCAGTACCAGGTCCCGCAAGAGCTACAAGTATACCTCCTGTATGATCTATAAACGCTTGTTGCCGTTGTTCTTTTGAATATAATGGATTTAAATCTGCCATAGACTTATATTATTACTTCTTTTCGGAGTCGTATATCTCCTGGGCTTTTTCGGGGGTGGCACCTTCGTGGACGATGGCTCTTATGGCTTTTGCCGCTGCGACAGGTTTCGCATTCTGCCAGATGTTCCTGCCCAGGTTCACCCCGATAGCGCCTTTCTGCATACCGTCGTAAACGAATTCGAATACCTCAAGCTCGGTCTCTGTCCGCGGACCTCCGGCCATTACCACCGGAACCGGGCAACCGTTCGACACCTTATCGAAGTCCTCGCACCAGTATGTCTTGACCACACGTGCTCCGAGTTCGGCTGCTATCCGGGAGGCAAGAGCCAGATAACGGGAATCGCGCTTCTCAAGCTCCTTGCCGACCGCGGTGACTGCCATAACGGGAATCCCGTACTTCTCACCCTCGTCGACCAGCTTCGACAGGTTGAGTAAAGACTCCTTCTCGTAATCGGTACCCACAAAAACAGAAATACCCACGGCAGCGACATTAAGCCGTATTGCTTCCTCCATCGATGTTGAAATGCCTTCGTTTGCCAGGTCTTTGCCGACAACGCTGGTACCGCCGGAAACTCTAAGGATAACAGGTTTTGTGTTCGCCGGGTCAACCGATGAACGGAGGACTCCTCTCGTAACAAACAGGGCATCCGAGTACTGCAGAAGCGGTTCTATTGTCTTACCCGGTCGTTCGAGCTTCCTTGTTGGTCCCTGAAAATAGCCGTGGTCTATAGGTAAGAACATAGCGTGTCCGTCGGGTTGAATCAACTGTGCCATCCGGTTTGCCATTCCCCAATCCATAACATCTTCTCCTTAACAGCTTTGTATATGCAGTCAGTAAAGGTTTTTATTAACAGCCTGATTATTATACTATAATATTCCCGTATATTTGAACTCGTTGCCGTATTTGATGTTCCGGTGAAAGACATTATAAACTAAATATCAACGATATATAGAAGGAATTAAAAGGTGACGGATAAAGAATCGACTATTACAAAGAAGCTTATGTGCTGGGCGTCTCCCGGTTGTCACGACCGTTGCGGAATCCTGGCAGAAGTAAAAAATGGAAAACTCATAAAACTGAGAGGTAACAGACAGAGGGTGAAAGGCGAACGTCTCTTCCAGAATTGCCCCGACAGGCTACCCCACCTGATCGACTGGCTGAACCATCCCAATCAGTTAATGTACCCGTTAAAACGCGCAGGCGAACGCGGAGAAAATAAGTGGGAGCGTATTACCTGGGAGCAGGCCCTGGATGAAATAGCAGAGAAGCTTCAGAATATCAAGGCAGAATACGGAGCTGAAAGCCTGGCTCTTACCGAAGGAACTCTCCGGAGCGACATGTACGGAATTCGCACCCGGTTTCTTAACCTTTTCGGAAATCCCGGAAATATCGGCTGTGCCGGAACAATATGCGCCTGTAACAAGCAGGCTATGAGGAGAACTCTTCTGGGTACGGTAAGTCTTAAAGATAATTATAACGTTGCTAGGTGTCTCGTTTTCAGCGGCTGGAATATCATCCAGTCGAGACGTAAAAAATGGCTGGATATCAAGGAGAGAATGCGTAACGTTGAAGATATCAAGGTGATAGTGATTGACCCGCGGAAGACAGAAACCGCCGAAGAGGCTGATATGTGGCTTCAAATCCGGCCCGGTACCGATACCGCACTTTTCATGTCATGGATCAACGTTATTATCGAAGAAAACCTATATGATAAAGAATTCGTTGAAAAATGGACCTACGGTTTCGATGAACTCAGAAAACGCGCTAGTGAATATCCTCCTGAGAAAGTATCCGATATAACCTGGATTCCTGCCGAGAAAATAAGAGAAGCCGCAAGAATGTACGCTACAAACTTCCCCGGCTCCTTCGGCGGCTGGTTCGGCGTCGCCCCCGATGAAATCGGGCTGAATTCGATACGCGTTGAGCAGGCAAAGACATGCCTCAGGGCTATCACCGGCAACCTCAGGGTCGATGGAGGAGAAACACCGCTCGGTCCCGGTCCGGTTATAAACGGGAAAATGGGCGTTCGTGACACATTCCTGCAGATTGCGGAAAAACGTTTCGGCGGGCAGAAAGAAAAGGAAATAGGCGCTGACAGGTTCAGGTTGATGAGCTGGCCTGCGTATGATATTACCAGCGAATATTACAGTAAGGTTTACGGTATTCCGCTGAATATGAGCGGACATGATTTTCTGAGCCACCAGCCGTCCGTATGGAGGGCTATCCTGACCGAAAAACCTTACCCTGTAAAAGCTATGATTACCTGGGGCTCCAATCCCCTGATTAATTCTGCTAACACAAAGCTCGTTTACGAGGCTCTGAAAAGTCCCAATTTAGACCTCCACGTAGTACTGGAACACGTTATGACACCGACAGCCCTGCTGGCGGACTATGTACTACCGACAGCCAGTAAGCTGGAAAAACCGATGTGCAGCACGGCCGAGGACTTCTCCGCTACTTTCCAGTGCGGCGAGAGGGCTATTCAGCCGTTAGGTGAAAGGAGGTCGGATTTCGACTTTTTCCGCGGTCTATCGATTAAACTAGGTTTTGGTGATTACTTCCCGTGGGAGACGGAGGAAGAGCTTGGTGATTTCAGGCTGGAACCGCTGGGAATATCTTTTAAAGAGGCTGCGTCTGAGATGTCCATAGTTTTCGGTGACGAAGACTGGACATATGAGACTATAAATCCAGAAACCGGCAAACAGACTGGATTCGCTACTCCATCCGGAAAAGCGGAATTGTACTCGAACGTTCTTGAAAAACTCGGCTACGACCCGCTTCCTTTCTTCGAGGAACCGCCGGAAAGTCCGGTGAGGACTCCGGATATCGAAAAAGAATATCCGCTGATTCTCACAACCGGGGGCAGGGTCAGACCGTTATTCCATTCGGAGATGCGTCAATTCGGAATCGGTATGCGCGAACAGCACCCGGACCCGCTCATGGATATACACCCCGAAACTGCCTCGAAATTCGGTATAGCCGATGGCGACTGGGCTTGTATCGAGACACTCAGAGGTGTAATAAAGCAGAAGGCGAACATTACGGAAAAGATTCACCCGGACGTAATCAACGTTGAAAGTCACTGGTGGTTCCCCGAACAGCCGGCAGAGGAGCCTTCTCTCCACGGATTATGGCAGTCTAACGCAAATATTCTGACTCTTGAAGACCCCGATATTTGCGACCCTCTTACAGGCGGGTGGGCTTTACGAGCACTTCTCTGTAAAGTGTATAAAGCACCTGCTTACGGGTAAATCGCATCAGGAGATATTTATGAACGGACCTCTGGAAGGTATAAGGGTTCTCGATTTCAGCTGGATACTGGCGGGACCCTACTGTACTATGGTTTTATGCGACCTCGGAGCGGATGTGATAAAGGTGGAAAGACCCGGTACCGGCGACCTTGCCCGGGGAAACGGTCCTTTCATAGATGACGAGAGTTCCTACTTCCTGAGTTTAAACCGGGGAAAAAAGAGTATCGTAATCGACCTCCAGACACCTGAGGGAAAAGAGCTGGTAATCAGACTGGCAAAGAAGTCCGATGTACTGGTGGAGAACTTCGTCCCCGGAACAATGAAGAAACTCGGGCTTGAGTATGAAACGGTAAAGAAGCATAACCCTGCTATCATATATGCCTCGATATCCGGTTTCGGGCAGGACGGCCCGTACGCGGGAACGCGCGCCCTGGATATCGTCATTCAGAGTATGAGCGGTATGATGAGTATTACCGGAGAACCGGATGGTCAGCCTGTAAAGCCGGGGATATCACTGGCTGATATCACAGCCGGACTGTATGCTGCTACAGGCATACTTGCCGCGGTAATCGAACGCAGGAGCAGTGGCAAGGGACAGATGCTCGATATCAGTATGCTGGACAGTCAGATAGCCACCCTTGAAAACGCATTTTCACGGTACTTTGCTACCGGTGAAATACCCGGTCGCTATGGCAGTCGCCACCCTACATATACTCCATTTCAGGCTTTTCAGACAAAAGACGGGTATATCGTGGTGGCGATGGTCGGCGGGACCCGTAATCAGTGGCAAATGTTCTGCGCTATTACCGGTCTGCTTGATTTAGTCGATGATGAGAAATACCAGACAGGAGAATCTCGCACCGAACATTACGATGAACTGGAACCTGTCCTTAAACAGGTATTTAAAAAGAAGACAAGCGAACAGTGGCTAAAAGAGTTGACCGAAATCGGCATTCCCTGCGGTCCGATTAATAATAT
>CAZIYN010000146.1:0-6231 GCA_964543495.1 uncultured Dehalococcoidales bacterium
GTACATATGTATATAGGACAGGAGGCAGTAGCGGCCGGTGTCTGTAACAACCTTAAAAAAGAAGACCGCATTGTCAGCAGCCATCGCGGGCACGGGCACTCTATTGCCAAGGGCGCCGATGTAAACCGTATGATGGCTGAAGTATTCGGAAAGAAGACCGGCTATTGTAAAGGCAAGGGCGGCTCGATGCATATCGCTGATTTCAGTATCGGTATGCTGGGAGCGAATGGAATAGTGGGAGCGGGTCTTCCTATCGCCGTAGGGGCGGCGCTGGCAGCCCAGCTCGAGAAACAGGGCAATATAGCGGCTGTGTTTTTCGGTGACGGCGCTTCCCAGGAAGGTACTTTTCACGAGTCGATGAGTCTTGCTTCGATATGGAAACTACCGCTACTCTTTGTCTGTGAAAATAACCTCTATGCCTCGGGCACTCCGGCACGGGTAGCACTGCCGATAAAAGATATCTATAAAAAAGCGGAGTCCTATGGTATGCAGGGGTCAGTAGTCGATGGTAACGACGTAGTGGCTGTTAATGAAGCTGCCAGAGAGATTATATCGAAGATACGCAATGGAAGCGGGCCGTTTATCCTCGAGTGCAAGACATACCGCTGGCGCGAGCACTTCGAGGGTATGCCGGCACCGGACCCACGCCCGAAGGAAGAGCTTGAAAGCTGGAAGAAAAAATGCCCGGTAGCGGCGATGGAAAGACGACTTCTTGCCGATGGAATAGTCACGGAAAACGAATTAAAAGAAATCGATGGTGCTGTTATGAAAAAGATAGAGGAAGCCGTAAAATTCGCCGCTGAAAGCCCCTTCCCTGAGCCGGAAGATGCTCTTGAGGACGTGTATTCAGTTTAATGATATCCAGGAGTTAATAAGATGAGAAAGATAAGTTATATGCAGGCAGCACTGGAAGCTTTGCAGGAAGAATTTCGAAGAAATGACAGGATTATCCATCTGGCGGAAGATATACCCCCGGAACTTTACGAAGAGTTTGGCGCCGACCGGGTAAGGATGACTCCGATAGCCGAATCATCATTCGTCGGTGCGGCAATAGGGCTGGCGGGTTCCGGTTACAGGGCTGTTGCCGATGTCAGGATGGCTACCTTCGCCTTTGTTGCTTTCGACCAGTTTGTAAACCAGGCGGCCAAGATTACATATATGTTCGGTGGACAGGCGAAGTTCCCCATCCTCTATCGCCAGAGGAACGGTCTCGGCGCTTCCGCCGCCGCTCAGCATTCCGTGAATCCTTATTCTATGTATATGAATGTCGCCGGGCTTAAAATAATTATTCCTTCGTCACCTTATGACGTTAAAGGACTGCTGAAGACAGCTCTCCGCGATGATAATCCGGTAATATCCTTCGAGCATATGGGTCTGGGTATGGTGGAAGGCGCTGTGCCGGAAGAAGAATACACTATTCCTTTCGGAGAGGCCAAAATATTGAGAGAAGGTACCGATGTAACGGTAGTTGCATTTTCGCTGATGGTGTACGAAGCCCTGGCGGCTGCCGAGGAAATGAAAAAGCAGGGAGTCTCCGTGGAGGTGATAGACCCGCGGACGCTGGTACCTATGGATAAGGAGACCCTGAGAAATTCGGCGGCGAAAACCGGCAGGTTTATAGTTGTCGACGAGGCCTGCCAGACCTGTGGCGCTGCGGCGGAAATACTTTCATTCATCGTGGAGGACCCGGATACATTCCATGCTCTTAAAGCACCCGCCACACGCGTTTGCGGGCTTGATGTTCCTGTACCTTTCAGCCCTCCGATGGAGAAATTCTCTATCCCGGACAGAGATAAGATAGTGGACGCCATAAAAAAGGTGGTGGCTTAATTGAAACGGACACTCGCTTTATAGCTGGCAGGAATATAAATTGTAATCAGCGACGTAATGACTTCCTTAAAGTACCTTGATAAATCAAAGAAGGTTAACATTAGAGAACAGCCTATTGGCTATAAAACCGGCTATCGGCGGGAAGAAAAAGGTACAGGCGATGCGTATCAGGCTGAATTTCCACCCCAGCAGACCTATCTCCATAGGCAGGCGTGAAACGCCGATTACCGACCACGCGGTAAGCAAGGCGACCATCGTACCCACTCCCGCGCCAACCCTGAGCATTCCGGCGGCAACAGGCAGCAGGATATAGGGTCCGCCCGGCATCACGCAGCCGATAGCGGTGCCGATAAATACACCTTTCATACCGGACTCCGTTCCCACCCACTTAGCGATTGTTTCCGTCGGGACGAGGTATTGAATCATACCGGCAAGTATGAAAGCGAATATAAGCAGGGGTAAAATCTGAAGAAGAAGCGAGCCCGCGGCTTTTAGCCCCAGAATATGCTCGCCTTCTCCTCTCATATAGGCAATAATTGTTAGAACGATAGCAAGTACGCCAATTATTATTGTTGGAATCAGCATTTGCCTGAACCCCCTCAGTATAGTCGACCTCATATTCGTGCCGGTATTTTCTTTATTTTCCTTCATTTGTTAAACCTGTATTAAGTCCGGTTATACAATCATAGATGCGGCGGTAATCACTGTCAATTAATTCCCGGCGTGGATTCTGCGTTTCGCTGCCCTTTCTCCGCCTTTTTTATTAACAGACAGATATTTCTGGAGAAATATTTCACAGGAAAGCGGTACGAATTTTCCGGGAAAGATTTCAATATCCGGAAACCGGCCCGCTTGACCAGCTTTTCAAGCTCGGGGTAGGTAAACAGACGGTAATAGCGGTACAGTATGTCATTCCCTGTCCTCCACGGTACCATCGTTTCTTTACCCGAAAACATAAATCTCCATTGCCAGCGGTTCCATACGGTGATAAAAGCTTCACCCCCCGGTTTGAGTACTCTCATTAACTCATCCAGGGCGGCTAACTGCTTTTCGGTTCCTTCAATATGGTGGTAAGTGGCGACCGATATAGCAAAATCGAAAGTCCCGGCCTGAAATGGAAGATTACAGGCATTTCCCTGAACAAGGTTTACCGAAAACTCGAATTTCCCGGCGTATTTCTCAGCCTGACTAAGCATTTCCGAGGAGAAGTCCAGCCCGCATAAATCGAAGTCCTGCCTGAAAGGAAGAAAGTCCGGGCCGTGGGCACAGCCGATATTAAGCAAACTGCCGCTTCTCCATCGTTTTGCCAGGGATTCCAGTTCGCTGCCGAATATCGACCAGTGCCTGAAGTTATACCATCCGGGAGCTATACGGTCGAATACTTCTTTGGACATCATACCCTCTTTGTATTATAAAATATGAACCTGCTAAACTGTATAGTGAGTATACAATGAAGAAATTTGCCAGGACAATATCTGGAGTAACTCCGGTGGCGGTTATGTCCGAGCCCTCTGGCTGCCCGGGTGAATGCGTTTACTGTCCCACTTACAAAGATACGCCCCAGAGCTATACACCGGGTTCACCGGCTGTACTTCGCGCCGTGCAATGCGGTTATCACGCTGGAGAGCAGGTAAAACTCAGGTTGAAGATACTTACCGATATGGGTCATCCTACGGATAAGATTGAGCTGATAGTGATGGGCGGCACTTTCCTGGCAACTCCTGAAGACTACCAGTACGGGTTTATAAAAGACTGCTACGACGCGTTGAATGGCATGGAATCATCCAGTCTCGAGGAAGCCAAACAGCTAAACGAGACCGCCGAAAACCGATGTACCGGTCTGTGTATCGAGACACGGCCCGACTGGTGCGGTCAGGAACAGGTTAACAGGATGCTGGAGTTCGGGGCCACAAGGGTCGAGCTTGGCGTGCAGACCCTGGATGATGAAATTTACCGCATTGTCAGAAGGGGTCATAAGGTGGAAGATGTGATTAATGCTACCCGGTTGCTTAGAGAGAATGCATTTAAAGTCCATTATCACTGGATGCCGGGTCTGCCCGGTTCGAGTCCTGAGAAAGACCTCGAAATGTCAGCGCAACTTTTCAGTGAAAAAAGTTTCAGGCCCGATGGCTTGAAGATATACCCGACCATGGTTGTCGAGGATACCGAATTGGAAAAATGGTACCGCGAAGGACGGTACACGCCTTATCCTAAGGAAGTATTGATTGACCTTGTAGCTGATATAAAGGCTTTAGTGCCGAAGTACGTCAGAATATCGCGTGTCCTGCGGGATATTCCTTCGCTGTATATCAGCGGCGGACCAAGGGATTCCCTACGGGAAGTGGTGAGAAAGCGTATGACCGAGATGGGTTCGGAATGTAAATGTATCCGCTGCCGCGAATACGGACACCGCACCCGGTCGGGTATAGAGGCGGCGACTCCGCAATTGGTCCGACTCGATTATGAAGCGTCGGGTGGAAGAGAGATATTCCTTTCGTTTGAAGATGAGAACGAGACCCTTTTCGGTATGTTGCGGATGAGGATTCAGCCCGGAAACCGCGGCAGGCTGATGCAGGCAGATGGCAGAGATATAGGGTTGATAAGAGAGCTGCATATATACGGTCCTGAAGTCCCTCTAAGCGAACAAATCCCGGAAGGAGTGCAGCACAGGGGACTTGGCAGAGCACTGCTGGCAGAAGCTGAGAGGATAGCCGGAGAGGAGTTCGGGGTCAGGCAGGTTGCGGTATTAAGCGGTGTAGGTGCCAGGGATTACTATCGTTCTGAGTCAGGGTACCGCCTTCAAGCGGATTACATGATGAAAGACCTGCATTCCTGAACAATCATATATGAAGCCGGATGAACAAACAGGCTCAATATCTGACACTATCGGGTCGTTTATCTAAAGACATTTATGCCAATATATTAGTAAAGGTGAGGAAAAGGCGGGAATTCAGCGATATTCGGAGCCTGAAAGAGACCCGTAATTTCTTAACATTTTGTTTATATATATATATTATATATAATGTATAGAAAAAGCTTGACAAAAAGGTAATATATGTTATGATATTAACATAACCTGACGCCTGTTGGCGAATCTATCTTGTAAAAGGAGGTGATGCTGTGGTAAGGACCCGCGAGGGGAATGAGTTAATTAAACTCAGTTTCGACTTGGAAGTTTTAACGTTTTCATAGAAAATTAAGGGAGGGATGATATCCTTTCCGATGTTTGTGTATATGAAAATGTACATGTCATATCAATTTAGGAGGAAAATTAAAGGTCGATGAAAAGTAAAATATCCAAAATTCTCGGTGTTGCCGTAACAGTAGCTCTGATTATGAGTCTGTTCACAGTAGCTATTCCAGCGTCAGCCAGTACAGGCTCCTGGGGTGCCGAACTCAGACCGGCCGTTTCAAGTTATACTAATCTTATATTAAGCGGCGTTACGGTATATGATTTGGCCTCCAATGGAGACGTGGTATATGCAGCCTGTGATAATGCCTCATTTGCCAAGCAAGATGCAGAGTTTCCTTTTGATGGCACAACTGAGAGTTCAGCACTTTACAAATCAACCGATGGTGGCGCTACCTATTCAGGAATGAAGAATTCCACTTTATTCCCTCAGGGAGTTGCTATCATGAAAGTAGCCATTGCGAAGGAAGACCCCGACGTTGTGGCTATACTTGCCAGCAGCGGTAGTATTTATTATACCGAAACTGGCGGCACGATCTGGACCAACCTGGGTGCACCGTCTACGAACTGCACCATAAGTGATATCGATATTTATGCAGGTACTTACGTATATGTTGCCGCAGGTGGTCAAGATGTGAGCACTCTTACTGCAGAACTTTATACTTATCAGATAAAGGTCCTGCAGACCTGGCAGGCCAGGTACAGTACCGCTAATGGAGCTGCTGCCAATCAGTCCAATATCAGAGCGGTCATGTTCTCACCAGGCTTCAGTACTGAGAAAGCTATCCTGTGTGTCAGCGGCGGTAATGCCACTGGCGACGAAGTCTATTTCCAGATATGGCGCTATGAAACTGGCGATACGGACTGGAATGGCGAGATTGGTTATCTCAATGACACTGACTGGGGTACCGGTATCGCCCTTACTCCGGGTGGCGCTACCACTAATATAGCAACCGGTGAACTGACTGTGGCCGATATAGCCACGAGTTCTACTTATCTGGCTAACGACGATGACGAGCGCGTTTGTTACGTCGCAGTGGGTGCTGACGATGGTGACGGCGGCGTCATGGCTTTGAACGATACCGTCGAGACCGACTTCAGAACATGGAGTAACGGTTATCCGGTTGCTGTCGACAGTATAGCTTACAGCGAAAGTGGCATACTGGTCGGCGGTGCCTATACGACAAACAGGGTATACCAGTGGCTCAGCC
>CAZIYN010000147.1:0-6230 GCA_964543495.1 uncultured Dehalococcoidales bacterium
CTCCAGATTTCATCGGTACCTCCAACCTGTAGACTGCTTGATGAAAGCTACTTCGCCAACGGAAAGCCCTCTGTTGAAGACGAAAACATCGCCTATTGTCCCCTTCCACGGGTTCGTGTTGGCAGAAGTATATGGTATCTGCCCGACGTAAAGCTTATCTATACCGGAGAGGTCGTTATCATAAGTATCCGCGCCGCCGCAATCCGTGTCATTCACTATAAAATGGTCGATATGTCCGTCGTTATCCACCACCAGCGCATAAAAGTGAAAATCCGAATTCTCCCTCAGGTCGATGTTATACGCAACATCATTTGTTCCGCCTGCCTGCGAACAGGTTGCGCCGTGCATAAACCCGGTATTCTTGTCAAAGTAAAACTGCACCCAGTAATCTACGGAATCGGTCCTTCCCGCCCCGATCGGGCAATGGAACTTCGTCCATTCCGTCAGCTTTGCCCACATAATAATTGTATGAGCGCCGCCGAAAAACCCCCCGGACGTCAGCTCATTAACTTCAATCCGGTCGTCGATACCATCGAACGACCTGCCCTGTGGAGTCCACAGAGCGTTGTAAACCGCGCATCCCTGCCCGCGGGCATCTCCCGATATGAAAGATACACCGTCAGGTTTGAATAACGGTAAATAAAGTGCCAGACCCGGGTCTTTTATAACGTCCATAACGTACCTCAATTCCTCCGGTGTAAATACCTCACGATGCAGAATAGATTATCCGGACATAGCTCGAATTTTTGGTCTTGCCTGTAGCGTTTTCGCCACCGGCGCTGCCCGACTTTATTACCAGCCTGATATCGAACGGGACCGAATTGAAATTAGCCACTGGCTTAAACCTTCCGCTGTAGGTATATTCCTCATATTCGGATGCGTCCGCCGGATATGTCACCTCGTCATGGAGGTCCACCCAGGTACCTCCCTTGTTACGCGCCTGCCATTTAAACAGGACGGATTCGGTATCGCCGCTGGACTTCACCGCGCAGGTAAGTCCGAATTCAAACTCGATAGTATCGCCCAGAGCCGGCGGCTTTACAGTAACCGTTTCGACCGCTTCATAGTCGTCTGTAGAGGTGGTCTTTTCGTCACTCCACTGGATGCCATCGGAAGTCAGGTCTCCTCTGGCAAACGGGTGCTCGATATGTTCTATAACATAAATCGCCATAATTTTCCCCCTGTAATTCTCTTTAGTCCTGGACTCCTATCAGGGCTGCCGTTTTAATACTGGAAAACAGCGCCAGCGAGCAGTACCACTTTATCCGGGTCCGGCTGGCATCCTTGGTCTCCAGCGAGCCGATGGGCTCCACCGTCAGGTGCCCCGGCGCCGTCAGGCCGCAAAGGGCTCCCTCTCCGAACTGGAGCGCATAGATAGTGGAGCAGTCGCCGCCGGTGGTCGCCGTCTCGATGCTGGTTTCGACGACGTGGGTATCCAGTATCCAGTCGTTCACACCGATAAGGATACCGTCCCAGAACTCGACGAAATTGCCCCAGCTGTCGCGGTCCGTCTCCATCATGCTGCCTGAAGCCCTTACCAGGGCGTTTATCTTACGCCTCGAGCGGCGGCTCATCAGCAACAGGTCCGGCTTGCCGCCTTTTATGGCATCGATAAGCTCATCCAGCATGGAGAGTGTCAGAGTAGTCCCGCTGGCTCCGGCGGCAATCACCTGGTCGCTCTCGGAAGTGGTATCGATAATTTTTCTGATACCGTCGAACTGCTTCGAGCTCACCGAGGTATCGCCGTAGATAAATGTATCCTCGAACTTGTCTTTTAGAGCTTTTGCCTTCAGCTCGATTACCGCTCCTTCCAGGTCCTGAATATTGGAACGGGTTGCTTTGAGGAAATTGTCCACGTCGGCGTCACCGCCCATAATTTTCAGGTTGGCGGTCACCTGCGTAAAGGTGGGCGTCGATTCCGCCCAGGTATCACCGACATCATAGAAATCGATGTCCGGCAGGGCATTTTCCTGGTTGTAGGTAAGACCGTTGCCGGCAATCTCGATGAAAGGTAGTTTCTGGAGTACCGGCGAGTCCTTCACGATTGTTTCCACTACTCCCTGAAGGAGCATGTCATTTGAAAGTTTGCTTGCTTCTGCTAAAGAAAGGGCCATTTTTTATTCCTCCTGTTATTTGTTTTTAAATTTTTCCGTTTTATCCTGAGTATATCGAAGGATTTTCATCCCCTCAGACTCAGGAAGAAAAACCACCTATCGCGTACTGAATTTTTTCGCGGGCGGTCATCGACAAGAGGTCGGGCGGAGTCCTTTCCGGGGCTCCTGCGGGAACCCTTGCCATTGAAATCTCTGCCTCCACTCCCTTCCTTACCCGGCTCACCAGCGCTTTCGCTTTTTCAAGCGACTCATTGACGGCGTCTACGGTATCGCCGCTAATCAGTTCTTCAACTATGTCCGGGTTGGACTGCACCACCATCGCCCTGTAACCGGATACGGCTTCGGTGAGTGCCTTGTTCAGGACCGAAAGCCTGTCTTCCAGTTCGTCTTTGTCCTGTTTTAAGGCGGCAATCTCCGCATCCCTTCCGGCCATGGCTTCTTCCAGCTCTTCAACCCGGGTATCGTTCGCGGCAGGTTCTTCCGTTTCCTCCGCCTCGGGTGGGTTTTCTTCGTCGGTCTGCGATTCCGTCAGTTCGTCCGTCCTTTCCGGTTCATCGGTCATTTTTTCCTCCTTATGCTTCTTCGTCGAACTCTGCCCGGGACTCCGCACTTCTCTCTCTCGCTCCGCCCCTGGCAGGCGTTTTCTGTTCTCTGTTCATTTTCAGAATGATTTCTCGTTCTTCCAGCCACCGGCTGAATTCCGTCTCCGGGTCCTCCACTCCTACTTCATCCATCGCCCGGCGCCGCGAGTGAATCCCGCTCTGGATAAGCGTCTGCTCGGTAGCTACCAGCTTTGCTTTATCCTGCGGCAGTACCGGACTCCAGACGACTCCCAGGCGGTTATTGCCGAAGTCCATGCCTTTGTACTTCTCAATCAGTTTCAGGATGAGCTGGTTTCTGCGGTTGTAGACTGATGAACGGATAATCCTCTTCCTTCTTACTTTTTGCAGCAGCGGCGTCAGTTCGATTTCGAGGGCGACACCCGAAAGGTTGCGCTCGGTGCCGCCGAAGGCCGCCCTGGGCGACTCCGACAAATCGTGGAGTATCCTGTACAGCGTATTGATATAGTCGATATGCAGCCCGACTCCCCCGCCCTGGAGCAGGTCGAGCAGGTAGGCTTTGGCGTCCTCCGGTATGTTCCAGACAGCTCCGGGGTTCACGGCAACGTCCTCCGATTCCTCCACGTTTTCGAGGACGGCAATCGGGTTTCCGGATAGCTCCAGTATCCGGGATAATTGCGACATCGCCCGGTTCAGCTCCCGTTGAGGTCCCGTAATCTGGGATAAATCCGATATTCCCCAGAACTTCTTGGGCTCTCTCAGGTTTGGATAGGTAACGAACGGTATAAAACCGTATGGATTCGGCTTTTTCTCGACCTGTACATCGTCTATCCAGAGCTCGAAATCGCGGTCGGTCCAGACCTCCACCAGTTCGGCATTCTTGTTACCGGCTTTTACTCCGTAGAGGCTTTCTGCCATATCGGCGGTGAGAGTGTATCTGGATGCCACTCTCCATACTCTTGAGGTGTTGTCTCCTACCCACCAGGTATAGATGCCCTGGATGTCCGGGGCGGCAACGCTGACATTCTTCGTCTCCTGGTCCCAGATAACCTTGTAGCAGGCATCACCGAGTATAGCGCAGTCGATTTCCGTCTCGAAATCGAGCTGCTCCAGTCCGTTTTCCTCGAACACTTTATAGAGGACCTCTTCCGCCTTCTTAGCTTTCTCCCGTGATGCGTCTGAGTCCTCTACCGGCTCCACGGTGAAGTGGACGCCGGACATCAGGTATGAGGTCACCTTATCTATAAAGACCTTGGCGTAATTGAAAGTAAGGTGTTTCTCTCCGCGTCTTTCCCTGCCGTCCCAGTGGACGCCGTGATAGAAGTCCAGCAGTTCGCGGTATCTCTTCAACCTGTCTGTATCCCGACGCTTCAGTTCGGACGGACTGAATTCTTTATCCATTCTTATTATTCCTTTCACTATGTGTCATGCTGGAGGGAGTCCGCCGTAGCCTTGGCGTAGGAGGACGATCGAAGCATCTCAGGGAGGGGGGATAAAATGACAGTCTATCGGTCACTTCTTCCTCTCTTTTCAGGTCTCGGCAAGGTATCTTTCAGTGCTCTCTGGACGGTGCGGCGGCTGACCCCGAATATCTCTGCCAGTTCTCTGACACCCTTCCCCTCTTCTCTATGCATTCTTGCCATTTCCGCATTTCTCTCTTTTTTAACTTTCCGCTGGATTCCGCCCGGCTCGTCGAAGACGCATTCTTTGAACGGACAATCCAGACACGACTCGGCTAAATCGCAGCCTTCATCGCGGTAATGGCAGAATTCGGGAGGGAGGTCGATTCCGGTCTCAACGTTATCTCGCGGCTCCATTGCCCAATCTCCGTAATATTTGTCTCAATACACACAAATTAGCACATTTGTTCTAAAAGGGTCAAGGGTATTTTGTCACGGGTTTAAATATAGAGACTGACTCTCAGTTTTATCTTCCCTAATCATTAGGCTATTATACTAGTAGTCTTGACAAACTAACCTTTTTTTAATATTATTTGTATAACCTAATTAACGTTATAGGGGCGTATAATGAAACGAGGATTCATGAAACATGTAGCAACTGTACTTGTCCCAGATTTTCCTGGAGAAACCGCATTATGGTACGCAAAAGCGTATCTTAACGAAGCAGGAGAAGAAGGAAGTGATTCGAAAACCAAAGAACAATCACTAGCTAACACATTAAACAAGCAAGTTAAAGAAGGGAGAGAAAAACGAATTTGGAGGAAAAAACTAAACGATGGTAAATATCATTACTTTCCTGTATCAATGACGCCGACACAAGATTCTGCTACAGAAACTATCATCCAACTCTCAGTAACTAAACAAGAACTAGAAGATATTGATAACCTTGTTACTGTAGGCAAATATGCTAACAGAAACACAGCCGTAAAATGGTTGGTAGAGGAAGGTATTAAAGCAAACCGCACTTATCTTGATAAGGTAAAAGATACAGTTAAACAAATAGAACAGTTAAAAAATGGAATATGAGCTACCTTAATTCTCTAAGTTCTTTCCCGCTTTTTATGATTTTCTCTAAATTCTTAGAACAATTTACACAAATCTCATCATCTCTGTTCCAACTGATATCCTCATCAAGTAGTTGAACATGTAGATATCCGGTTGTCTGCGTCTCTTCAACATCAATAAAAACCGGTATCCTTCGTTTATCAAAAGCTGACACTTCGATACCGGCATAACATTCTACCTGCGAATGTTCGACATGGTATTTCCCTTTATTTCGACGTTTGTCTTTAAAAAGTATTACTTGCATAGCATTAGAGTAAAATGAATTGAGAATAGATAGATTAAGAATGAAAAACTACACCTTGATTTTCACCAGTTCTTCTTCATCTTTGAGTTCGCAGGGTGTATTCAGCATATCCTCAGCGCAAAATTTAAGTGACTCGAAAAGTTTTTCTTTAGTTTTTTCCTGAGCATTAACTCCGGGTATATCCACCAGCCAGCCTATCCACCAGTCGCCGCTCTTTTTAATCACTGCTCTATATTCCATTTCACCCCACCTCTTATTTCCGGAATGGTATATCCAAATCCCGGCATATTTTCCTCACCAGTTCATCTACTATCTCATTATGACGCGGAATTGATGTCCGGCGATTTCCTCTTTGAAAAATACTGTGTCTTCTTCCCTCTCTTAGAAGGAACGCATCATTCTCAATCAGGTATCGTATTAATGCTTTTCTATTCGTACCGCTATTATATATCACAAGTCAAGAGAATGTCACCTTCACCATTCCAGCTATATCGATTACAAATGTGCCATAATTAGAACTGAATTATGCCTGAAAAATGATAATTATTGTCTTTCAAAAGTAAAAAAAAGGGGCGGCTTTTCAGCCGCCCCTTTTACTCTTTGTGATACTTTGGAATTTACTTTTTGCCCTTGTTAGGTACCGTTCTGATGGAGTCGCTTCCGCTAATATCCGCTCCTTCCGTGGTCTGTCCGGTAAGTATCGCCTCGGTATCGCCGGGCTCTATACCTGTCTCCTGGATCCTGAATTTCAGGACCAGGTCTGTATACGTATCACCGTTAACATCCT
>CAZIYN010000148.1:0-6176 GCA_964543495.1 uncultured Dehalococcoidales bacterium
GTGCTTTCTCGGTCATCATCACCCCAGATCGCAAGCCGGCTGGTTCGGGTTCGCCATCCGGGCGCAGGACTTTTATAACTATGAAATCATCTGGTTCATACCCAATGCTGAAAGTGACGCCACCGCCGCCTACGTTCCGGTAGCTCATGGAATCGTGCCCTGGTGGACGGAAGCCTATGCAACCCAGCAAAAAGGAAACCCTGTTATCCCTGCCGATTCCTGGTTCCAGGCACGCGTGGACGTAATTGGAGACGAATTCACCCTGTATGTAGAAAATAAACATGTTTTTACAAAGAAGCTGACTTATTACTTTCTTAAAGGCCGTCCTGGCCTGTTTGTCGGCACTGCCACAGACGCGGCGTTCAGGAGAATCAATATCGAAGACCTTCCCTAGAAATCAAACTATAAAAAATGGATTGTAAAAAATTTAATTATTTAACTATTAAGAAAGCAACAAAAGGGGTGTTTTTAAGAGGGAGCAAAAGCCCCCTCTCAAGCTTCCTTAAGGGCGGTGTACCCGCCGAAGTCCGCGATGAAATCGGGACGCAGGCTGGAGGGTGAGAATAGATAAACTCTATTCTTTTTCGAACTTAAGAGCTGCCCCGTTTATACAGTAGCGTTTACCTGTTGGCGGAGGCCCGTCGTCGAAAACGTGACCCAGGTGGGCGCCGCACCTGGCACAGAGTACTTCCGTCCGGACCATGAAAAGACTTCTGTCTTCTTTTTCAGTGATATTCAGTTCGGAGACTGGTTCGTAATAGCTAGGCCAGCCGGTACCGGATTCGAACTTGGTAGCAGTCGCGAACAGGTCGGTACCGCACCGGACACACTTATAAAGTCCCGGCTCCTTATGCTCGTCTAAAGTACAGGTAAAAGGCGCCTCCGTACCTTTCCTGGTGGTAATATCGTACTGCTCCTGCGTCAGCAGCTTCTTCCACTCGGCATCGGTTTTTATCACCTTTTCGACTTCTTCTACTTTATCCTCGCGGAAGTAATATATCTTTACTTTTTCCATAACAGACACCTGTTTATAGGATATTATATCCGGTCTTACCTGTATACTAACAGGTGTGATTCTAAACCGAATGTAACTTACATCTCATATAATTACGGATTGAATCCAGCCAATAAAAAGCCTAAAATAGATAATAAAGCCTTAATGAAACTCCGAATGGACTCCGTTGAAGAAAAAACCTGAAAAACACACCCCTGATAGAGAGCCTTTCAAAGAAGGGCAGGTACAGATTTTTACCGGGGAGGGGAAAGGTAAGACCTCGGCAGCCCTGGGGACGGTAGTACGCGCCCTGGGCCAGGACCTGAAAGTTTGTATTATCGTCTTTATGAAAGGCGATTTTCCTTTCAGTGAATGGACTTTTTTATCCCGGTTTACCAATGTAAAAATCGAAAGGTTCGGCACCAATAAATTCACAAACAAAGAAAGCCCGGACCCGGAGGCAGTCGACGAAGCCGCCAGAGCACTCACCGCGGCACGGGCAGCCATGCTGAGCGGAGAATACAACCTGGTCGTCCTTGATGAAATCAATCTTGCTTCCGCCTGGAATCTTATCGACGTGGATGACGTGGTAAAACTCATCGAAAAAAGGCCCGTCAGCGTAGAACTCGTCATGACCGGACGTTATGCCGATGACCGTCTGATAGAGCTAGCCGACCTGGTTACGGAATGCCGTAATATAAAGCACCCTTACGAAAAGGGGATAAAAGCACGCAAAGGACTCGACTACTAACCGGTTTATCACATTTATTACAATTGCAGCATTGCATACATTATAAAAAACTCACTTGACACTAACCATCCCAATAGGTATTATCAACTTAAAATAATCAAATAATAAGGAGACAGAAAAAATGGCAGTTTACGTTATGCTAACCACCCTCACCGACGAAGGAAGAAAAACAATCAAGACAAACCCGGAAAGAATCCTCGAAGTAAATAAAGAAGTCGAGGAAATGGGCGGTAAAATCCTTGCCCAGTATTCCATTCTCGGTCCCTATGATTTCATCAATATCATCGAGGCCGTGGGCAACACCACAATCACCAAGATTGCTCTGGAACTGGGTTCCAGAGGGACCCTCCAGACAACGACCTTCGCCGCTATATCCATCGACGATCTTATTAAGTCCTGGAAATAAGACCGGCTTGATTTTTAGTGAACCAAAAATTGCTCCTGGCAACGAATAATAAAGGAAAAGCCCGTGAGTATGAAACCCTGCTCACGGGTATACCTTTTCAGCTGGTTACAATGGCTGAAGAGGGAATAACCACCGAGGTGGAAGAGTCCTCTGAAACCTTCGAAGAAAATGCCAGACTCAAGGCAACTGTACTGGCGGCGGAAAGCGGACTTATTTCACTTGCAGACGACTCCGGACTGGAGGTTGACGTTCTGGGCGGAGAACCCGGAACGAAGTCGCACAGGTATGCTGGTGAGGGCGCCTCAGACAACGATAGAGTAGCCTTCCTGCTATCACGGATGAAAGATATTCCGGAAGGTAAACGTACCGCCAGCTTCCGCTGTGTTATCGCTCTGGCGACGCCCACCGGAGAGGTGGAATTCTGCCACGGAGAATGCCGGGGGATTATCACTTTCGAGCCCAGAGGCGAGCAGAATTTCGGCTACGACCCGGTATTCTACGTTCCTTCTCTGGGCAGGACGATGGCAGAACTGTCTCTTGAGGAAAAGAACAGTATCAGCCACCGGGGAGACGCCGCTCGCAAAGCTATAGAAGTATTAAAAAGACCGCCTTTTTCAAGGCTGTAATTGTCTATCGTAACTCCGTAATATTCGGTAAAATGCTCTTGAATTATGTCTCTTTTTTGGTATATACTTCATCACAAGCCGTATCGGGGGTGAATCATGAAACTATCATGTTTACAGGAAAATCTCAGCCGTGGACTCAGCATAGTCGGGAGGGCAGTAGCTGCAAGAACTACTTTGCCCATTACGAATAACGTCCTCATCGCGACCGACCAGTCGCGACTCAAGCTGGTCGCCACGAACCTGGAAATGGCAATAAGCTACTGGCTCGGCGCCCAAATTGAAGAAGAGGGGACAATCACCGTTCCCGCCCGGCTCCTGACGGAGTTCGTAAACTCTCTGCCGAATGATAAAATAAATATCAACCTTTCCGAAAGGACCAAGACCCTGGAACTGAAGTGCGCCCGGTTCGAGGCCCGCATCAGCGGTGTCGATGCCGGTGACTTCCCTCCGATACCGACTGTCGACGGTAATACAGCCACTAAAATTGATGCCGATTCTCTCCGCCAGGCAATAAGCCAGGTCGCGTTTGCCGCCGCCTCCGAGGAATCGAGACCGGTGCTGACGGGTGTGGATACCGTGTTTGAAAACGATACGCTTACCCTGGCAGCAGCCGACGGATTCCGGCTGGCGGTCTATAATCTTCCCCTGTCCGGTTCGGTAGGGGAGAAAACGGAAGCTATAATACCCGCCCGCACCCTGAACGAACTGAACCGGCTTATGGCTGAAAGTGAAGAAGATGTGGAGGTAACGGTAAACCCGAACAAGAGCCAGGCGATGTTCAAGCTGAAAAATACCGAGCTTGTCTCGCAGATGGTGCAGGGCACCTTCCCCCAGTATAATCAGCTTATTCCACAGAGTTACACCACGCGGGTAACCGTGGATGTCAACGAGTTCCTGATGGCAACCAGGACGGCTTCAATCTTTGCCCGTGACGGCAGCGGCATCGTCCGCCTGATAATGACGCCCGGTGGAGAAATGTCCCCCGGTAAAATGACCGTATCCGCCCGCTCCGAGGAGATAGGCGATGACGTGGGAGAAATCGATGCCACCGTGGAAGGCGAAGAAGCCAAGATTGCCTTCAACGGCAAGTACCTGATAGATGTCCTCAGCACTCTTAAAGAGCCGCAGGTAGCCCTGGAAATCACCAACCCATCCAGCCCCGGCATCATCCGCCCCGTGGGAACGGACAACTACATCCACGTCGTAATGCCGATGTTCGTGCAGTGGTAGTTGATTAATAGACTAATTATTAAAAGGGAGCCAGGTAGCTCCCTTTTTTTACTGTATCATTTCAGGTACTAACGGAAACAATGCAATGGAATCATAAACCTTTTTCAATTGTTCGAATCAGACCATTGTTATTCTTTTTATCTGTGTCATATCACTTGCACTAGTCCAATTAGAATATGAGTAATAATCGACCAAAATATGGTATTTGTCTTTCGTGAAACATAACTGAGATATAGTCCCAATACGCCTGCCCCAATTATCAAGCTTAATGGATTGCTGCTCAATATTGATCCTGGTGCATAGTGCCAAGCAGCGAAGCATAAGCTAGGCCAGATCATTCTGAATGTAATACTATTAGGAAAAACTTTCAAATATACGCCCCTCCACAACACTTCCTCAAAGAATCCATTTCCGATACAAGTTGCTATAAATAAGAGTAGTATCCAAATATTATCACTTTCATAAGCCATTCCAAGTGTGAATCTACCAATAATAGAAATAATCAGAGGGATTGAAACGAATATAATTGCTAATGTATTTGGTCGTTGAGGCCTCAACAAAACCTTTATATTTTCCCATCCAATAATATAAAGAGGGAATGTGATGCCCCAGATTATCCAGTAAATTTTTAGACCTATATACCAGGCCAATCTCGCATTCATGACACCAGCTAACAACCGAAATGCAGGAATCATCGTGGCTACAAGTATCAAAGGAGCTATCGAAGCTATTATCTGTTTTCTATTCATAGAAAACTCTTCATAAACCTTTCTAAAAATTACGTGATTTTTCAGACATTATATCACTTGATATATTTTAGGACTATTTGAATCTGAAGCTAAACGGTATCACCCACGAGTACGCATGGCTGGACAAACATCCCTATGATTCAACACTTTTTAACTAAAACAAAGCATTATTCCGGGGAAAGGTCGACTCTCCCTTGTTTTTCCATCAAGTTTGACATATAATCATCTACGCAGCAAGATTAACACGCTGCGAACTCTAACTTGGAGAGTTGGCAGCCTTTACGAGAACAGGCCGCGAGAAATACGGACTAACTGAGAATAATTACATTCATAGAATACTAGCTGAAAGGCAGTTGCAACTACTCAAAGGGGGATAATCATAATGGCATCTAACATATTTATGGTCGAGAATTATATACTTCGCTACGACAAGAAGAACGAACGACCATGGATTATTTTCCACTATAAGGAAAGTGGAACCTGGCGTAATGTCAGCTGGTTTCCGCCAGCAGGAAATGCAGTATACATTGCAGATATGCTAAGGAATGAGAAACCTATATACTGGGTACCAGACGGAGGATATTTCACCACGCTGGGTGAGATCGTCGGTGAAGAAGAGACCTAAAGTCACTTACCACCACTCTGTCAACTCCTTTAAAAATGTACTCCGCTAGGTTTGAAGCTAAACGGTATCGTCCACGAGTACTCATGAGTGGACAAACATCCCGATGTTCATGCAATGGTGATAAATATAGCCTCCGAAATTATATAAGATTCAGGCCTCTAATTTTACTCAGAGACTATTTTCATTAGATCAACCGGCGTACCTTTTAACGATTGACTACAAGAGCCTGAGTCTTGTATGTAATTTTAAATTTCTAATTGTCAAATGTAAGCAATCCGCCGTGTTTAATGACGGTTCTTCCTTTAAGATCATAGTCCTCGGGCTTGCCTTTGAAATAATAGTCTATTACCCGTACGTTTCCAGCGTGAGTAACGATTAAGACGTTTTCCACTTTATGTTCTTCCATAATCATATCGCAAAAATCGCAGCTTCGTTTCATAAAATCTTTGTAGCTTTCCGTGCCCTTATCGCCACTCATGATTGCTTGCCAAATCAGTTTCATCGTTTCCGCATCAGTTTCGTCTGCGCCCTCAAACTCACCGCAATTTATTTCGACGAGCCTGTCATCAAACACAATCGGTCCTTTGTAGATGATTTCACAGGTTTGGCGCGCCCGTGTCTGGGGACTGCAATAACACGCATCAAAGCTGACACTCCTCAAGTTTTCACCCTGTAGTTTTGCCTGCGCTATTCCTGTTATATTCAAAAAAGTATCTGTTACACCATTGGCCCTCCTGAATAAGTTCCAATCAGTTTCGCCATGACGGACGAGGTATATCATAATTATATATCCTC
>CAZIYN010000149.1:0-6146 GCA_964543495.1 uncultured Dehalococcoidales bacterium
CCGCCATTTTTTCCACGGACGTATGCCTGGCATCCGGTCCCTGCATATCATGATGGGTGGGAATTATTATCTCCGCACCGGACAACGCGGCAATTTCAGCAACATATTCTGGCCTGGCCGTAAGCTGGATAAAGGCGATATTCGGCCTGGCTTCCTCTACCTGCCGTCTCAGGTAGTCCTCGGGATTGGCACTGTAGACATAGGTGCGCAGATTGTCAGATGTCCTGAAAATGAAGCTTAACTGCTCTCCGCCGACTATTCCGGCGGCATTCATTCTGGTCCTGATATCATCGGGCTGGTCTTCACGCGGAGGAGAAAGCTCGCGAACGGTTTTCATCATTTCATTAAGCGGCATATCGGGAGGTGGAGCTTCACCGACAAGTCTCTGGTAGTTAGCCTTCAGCATACGGGCCGTACTGGCGTGAATCGACCTTAAAACCTCAATCCTGATATCGTCGAAATCCACCCCGTCTCCCGCAGAAACCTTTATCACCCTGTTATCATCAAGACCGAAGAAAGCGGTGATGGATGGTGCTATCTCACGACTGCATATCACCCTTGAATTATATTTCAGGGCGAGCTTGCCGACATCAGAACAGTGGTCGAAATGACCGTGAGTGAGTACGATATAATCGGCTCCTGTAATTTCATCGCTCTTGAAAGGTGCATTGGGAGCATCATCCATATAGGGGTCGAGAACAAGCACCCTGCCGGAAGGTAAAACAAACTCGAAACCGGCATTTCCCAGCCAGCGGAATTTTATACTCATATTTCCCTCCTCTTTAACAGATGCGGCTACGGTCTTTTTCGGGCTTTCTATCCCCGAATAATAGTACCGCCTTTACTTTGTGGCAGCTTCCTTTTTCGCTTCGGCCTCGTCAAACTCTTTCTTGATATCGGAAAGCAGTTTCTCGATATTATCATCTCTGCCTGCCAGTATAAGAATGTCTTCTTCTTTTATAACCTCCGCCTGACTCGGGGTAATAATAATTTCCTGACCGCGCTGAATTAATAACACAGCCACTTCATATTTACCTTTGGAGCCAAAACCCAGCTCGGAGAGCTTCCCCTTCACCAGATAAGGCGGGACCTTCAGTTTCGAAACGCCGTAACCCTGCGATAACGATATATAATCGGATACTCCGCTCAGTGTAACTATCTGCGCCAGCGTCGTGCCCATTTCACGTTCCGGATATACAACCGTATCGGCTCCTATCCTCTCCAGTATACTTCCGTGCAGGTCGCTGTTCGCCCTCGAAATTACGTACGGGACCCCCAGTTTCTTCAGCAGTATCGTAGATAATACGCTGCTTTCTACAGTAGTTCCAATCGATACAATGCCAATATCGAAGCTGCCCACGTCAAGTTCGTTCAGAATCGTATCATTCGTAGCGTCCGCCTGAACTGCATGAGTGATACTGGCGGCAATCTCCTGTACTCTATTCTCATTTTTATCCAGTGCAAGCACATCATGCCCCATATTGGTGAGAGTTGTCGCCAGGCTGGCACCAAACCGCCCCAGTCCTATAATCACAATTTGCTTTTTCATTCTATCCTCCTATCCGATACGCACCGTCTCTTCCGGGTATCGGTATGTAGCGGGATACTGGCGTTGAATCAGCGCCAGCATCAGCGTCAGGGGACCGAGTCGTCCCACAAACATCGTAATAGTAATAATCAAACGACCAGCTACAGTCAGCCCGGGAGTTATCCCCGTCGAAAGGCCAACGGTGCCGAACGCGGAAACTGTCTCAAAAAGAAGGTCGAGAAACCTGAATTCTTCAGTTATCGTTAAAAGAAAAACCACAACCGAGATAAGTCCCAGAGAAAGCAGTACCACTGTAAGCGCCCGGTGAATGTGCTGCGTAGTGAATTCTCTATTGAAAGCCCCCGCATGCTCTTTTCCTCTTAATGTACTCCATATCGTTGCAGCGAGCATCCCGAAATTATTAACCTTAATTCCCCCTGCCGTGGAACCCGAGGCACCGCCGATGAACATCAGCATCATTGTAAAGAATAGGGCATAATTAGCTATATTCGCCACGTTCACGGAACTGAACCCTGCAGTCCTGGCGGTCACCGACTGGAAAAAGGCATTGAGTACCTTTTGAGGGAATGTCATCGCTCCCAGAGTATCGGGGTCTCTGAACTCTGTAAGCAGGACGATTATCGTTCCCATTATCAGTAAAGCCAGAGTCGTGAAAAGCACCAGTTTACTGTCAAGTGACAGTTTCGTGAATCTCTTCACCTGAATTATATCCGTTACCACAAGGAAACTGATTCCGCCAAGGATAATTAGACCAGCAGTCACCAGTAATAACAGTGGGTCTGCATTATAAGCCGAAAGGCTGCTGAAATTCCCGAATATATCGAACCCGGCATTATTAAAGGCGGATACCGAGTGGAATATGGATTGCCAGAGAGCAGTCCAGAAACCGCTTGCAGATGTGAACCTGATAAGGAATATCAGAACGCCGACGGCTTCAATAATCAGGGTAAATACCGCCATTCTTTTTACTATGGAGGTCAGTCCTCCCATCTTTGAAAGACCCATGGACTCTCCGATGAGCAGTCTCTCTCTGAGTCCTATCCTCCTGCCGAAAGCCAGCAGAAAAAGTGTGGCGCTGGTCATAAAACCAAAACCGCCCAGTTGAATCAGGACCAGAATCACAATCTGGCCGAAGAGGTTCCAGTAATTCGCCGTATCCGCTACGACAAGACCGGTCACACAGACTGCTGAAGTGGAGGTAAACAGAGCATCGACGAATGAGGTAGCATGGCCTGACTTACTGGATATGGGCAACATCAGAATAATCGTCCCGATTGCTATCAGGCCGAGAAAGCCGTAAATGAGTATTAATGATTGTGGCCTGTTACTTTTCTGTTTCGGTATTACGGGTAGTATTATGCGCCATGGTCTGACCCTGGGTATCCTGATTTTTTTATCACCCGGTTTAGGAGTGTACCTGGAAGACCTAGACTGAGTTGTCATATGTTCCTTCGATATCTAGCGCGCTTTTCCCTGTTTTGCCACCGCGTCTATCGCCTTCCTGATTTCCTCGGAATCGCCGAGATAGTAACTTTTTATCGGCTTTATATTATCGTCCAGTTCATAAACAAGCGGCACTCCGGTGGGGATATTAAGCTGGACCACATCCTCATCGGACACATTATCAAGGTATTTAACCAGCGCCCGTAAACTGTTGCCATGAGCGGAGACTATTACTCTTTTATCCGTCTTTATTGCCGGAATGATTTCTTCATTCCAGTAAGGCAGCACCCTTGCAGAAGTATCCTTCAGACTTTCCGTGAGGGGTATGTCTTTTCCATCCAGGTCTTTATACCGAGGGTCATTACCCGGATATCTTTCATCCGTTGTTTCTACCGGAGGAGGCTGGATATCATAGCTACGCCTCCATTTCAGCACCTGCTCATCGCCGTACTTCACCGCCGTTTCCGCCTTGTTCAAGCCCTGAAGTGCGCCGTAATACCTCTCGTTGAGACGCCAGGAACGGTAAACGGGTATCCACATCAGGTCCATAATATCCTGGACTATCCAGAGGGTCCTTATAGCCCTCTTCAATACCGAGGTATACGCCACGTCGAAAGTATATCCCTCCTCTTTAAGCAGCCTGCCGGAATTCTCAGCCTCGGCTACTCCTTTTTCGGAAAGGTCGTTATCGGTCCAGCCGGTGAACCTGTTTTCCTTATTCCAGAGACTTTCTCCATGCCTGAGAAAAACGATTTTATACATTTTATAGATACCTTTTTCCTGTTTACGATAGGAGGTCAAATAACACGTATTACGTACATCGGGCATGCCGCGGCGCAGTAACCGCAGAGGATACATTTTTCGTCATCCACCACCGCTTTTTCCTCGACAATCGTTATAGCTCCCTGGTCGCATTCGTCGACGCAGAGTCCGCAACCGCTGCACATGGGATAAACCGTAAGTCTCCGGTCCACCGAGTGCACCCGCTGCCGCAGTTCGTCACTAACAGCCACGTCATTGAAGATGGTCACGTCCATTTCGACTTCGGCTTCGTCTTTCATTCCGATAGCTACGGCATCGCACTCCGGCAGCTTGCGGAGCCAGTCTATTGATTCCTCCACATCATTGTGCAGATGCCCACCGCCTATAGGCTTCATGGAATAAACGAATTTCCCTTTTTGCTTGGTCTCTTTCAGTGCCTCAAGCATATCTTCCAGGTTACCGTCGATGATACCCAGTCCCTTCATATTCAACACGGGAAAGCAGACATCGAAAGCGGGTTCCGAATTTATCGCTCTTACCCCGGCTACTGTGTGCGTGGAAGCACCGATAGCTCCCACCAGGCCCTTCTCCTTATATTCGATAAGGCAGTCCAGCGCTCCCCGCCGGGAATTCAGGTTTTCGGTCGAATACACCTGGTGAAGGTGGAATATGCCGACTTGCTCGAGTGACAGTTCTTTCAGGCAGTCGTCGACAGCCGATTTCATATCGTCGTAGGAAGCCGCGTGACTTTTACTGGCAACGACCAGCCTGTCCCTTGGTATTCCTTTAAAACCCTCGGCAAGGTGCGGGTACGTACCGTACCCCTGGGCGGTATCATAGAAATTCACTCCCAGTTCATACGATTTCCTTATGGCTCTGGCACCGTCCTCAGGGGACATATTGGCCTGAAGCCTGCCCATAATCAGCGTTCCGTGACATAACTCCGTTACCGAAATCCCCGTATTGCCTATATCAACTTTCTTCAACTTAAATACCCCCATCAATCTCTCTTTAAATTCTACGCTATTATACTCCTCTTTCGGGCGATTATTCCAGAATTATGTTTCAGGTATTTACAAGAATTCACAGTTAAGCTGGGTGTGACGTCACATAGTTGGGAAGCTGTCCGGTAATATGAAAAGGGGACGGAGGTTATCTCCGTCCCCTTTGTATTCAGGTTAAGGTTGGTTTCTAGTAACCCATGGTGTCCTTCATCTCCGTGTCTATCCAGCAGTATTCAACGAACTGGGTCGGAGTGAAGTAGCCACCGCCACCCATACTTGCACCGTAGTAGTTCTGTAACCAGGGCCACCACAGTACGAATGAATGAGAAATCGGCAGGTAAAGCGCAAGGGCCTGTTCGAGCTCGAACGGGCCGATTTCTTTAAGGGCTTTCTCCACGACTGCATCATCTTTACCAAGATTCAGTGAAACCGTTTCCAAACATGTTTCAGTCCTCTCGTGCGAGAACCCGGCATAGTTCCAGACGCTGGTACTGCCGACGCACAGCATTCTGAACGGAAGTGATGCCATATCGTTGGAGTATATTCCCTCTTCGAAACTGACGGCTGAACGCATCGCCCAGTATACGCCGAACTCATGCGACTGAATTTCCATGTCAATACCTACAGCGAGCAGGTACTCCCTGACTATGGAAAGCAGGTCGACATGCGTCGTCGCACAATCTATGCTTGTAGTAAAGCCATCGGGATAGCCGGCTTCTGCAAGTATCTCTTTTGCCCTGTCCGGGTCATAGCCGAACATATCCTGGACTATCTGCGGTTGCTCTTCAAGAGGTGTATAGATACCGCTGAATACGGGTAGGTCGACATACGGCCAGTTGAGTAATTCGGCGTTGCCGCCATAGTACTCGTCCAGCATCTCCTGCTGGTTGATAGCCATATTTGCAGCCTGCCTTATCTTTATGTCCTCCCAGGGAAGTCCGGTATTTATCTTAAACCAGGGATAGTTCACACCCTGCCCTTTCGTGGCCTTTAGCATTACGTCGGGACACTGCTGAAGTAGAAGGTCTTTGGTCTCCCAGGCTGTCGTCGGGTAATAATCTATCTTTCCCGTCCGGAATGCAGCCTGCTGAGTTGAGCTATCGGCTATAATCAACTGCTTGAGACCGTCCATATATGGAAGCTCGTTGCCCGGATTAAGCGGGTCGGTCTGCCAGTAGTTCGTATTCTTTTCGAACCTGAGCTGGCTCCCGGGTACATAGTCAACTAGCATATACGGTCCGGTACCCAGACAGTTCTTCCAGTCCTTACCGTCTCCGTATGTATCGACTACCTCGGGGGACATATGCCAGAGGTAATCGCTGATTACGCATAACATCAGTCCCTGTGATTCCGGGATGACCGTCATGGTAACCGTGTCGCCATTTACC
>CAZIYN010000150.1:0-2988 GCA_964543495.1 uncultured Dehalococcoidales bacterium
GGCGTGGAAATCGCGCCTCCCGCCGACTACGCCGCCGTTGCCGAAGCCTGCGGCGCATACGGCAGGAGAGTCACGGAACCCGAAGATGTGCTTCCCGTTCTGAAAGAAGCCCTGGAACAGGTATACAACGGCAGACCCGCCATAGTAGACGTTATTCTTGAAAGAGATGTGAGGTCGGTACTGCAGTAACAATCACTGTCATTGCGAGGAGTCCGCTTCTAGCGGACGACGAAGCAATCCGTATAATTAAAGGAGACGATAATGAGTAAACCCCCGTTTACTAAGGTCATCCAGGTTGGCGTGGTGGTAGAAAATGTAGACAAAACGGTCGAGCGCCTCTCGGAGCTGGGGATTGGCCCCTTTCAGGAGATGAATCTGTCACCCGAAAGAGAAGAATGGTTCCGCAAGAAGAGGATGTATGCCGATTTTAAAATACGAGGAGCGATGATTGGCGATATCCAGATAGAGCTCATCCAGCCTTTGACTGGAGATTCACCTCATAAAGAATTCCTGGACAAAAAGGGAGAAGGCATACAGCACATAGGTCTCGCCGTCCCGGATGTCCAGGCAGCGGTTGATGAACTTACCCGGAAGGGCGTGGAAGTCCTGCTCCGGGCGAAATTCCCGGGAGGTAGAGGCGTTGCCTACTGCGACCTCGGAGTAGGTAATATTATTTTTGAGTTAATCCAGAGAGAAACGGACTGATTTTGATAAACACAGGATAATTATGGGAGTTGCACTTGCGATAACCGCCGCCTGCTGCTACGCGGCGAGTGCCGTCCTGGCAAGGGTAGGCTTGAGTACCGGAATAAAGCCATCGTCCGGTACTTTTATTTCTATGATATCCAGCGTCCTGCTGGTCGGAGCGCTGGCGCTCGCTATCAATTTTAAAGATATAATCAGCCTCAGCATGAATGCCGTACTCTGGTTCGGCCTGATAGGAATTATCACCTATTTCATAGGCAGGCAGGCCAATTTCGCGGCAATCAGGCGTATCGGTGCTGCCAGAGCCAGCCCTCTGTTTTCTACCGCATCCCTTTTCGCCCTTATACTGGCGGTATCTTTCCTGGGAGAAAACGTTAACACTCTTATAATAATCGGGACTCTGACCATTATTTCCGGTATATATCTGGTGGTAACCAGCCAATGAGTGAAAAGAAAACACTGCTGATAGGTATAGGGTTCGGACTCAGCGCCGGTATCGCCTACGGATTTAACTCGGTCCTCGTACGGTATGGCGTTGGCGAGTTGGCGCCACCGCTGGTCGGTGCCGCTATCTCCTTGCTCATCGGTGCTATTATAATAGGCATATTCGGCTTCAGAGGAGTCGCGAAGAGTATAAAGGAGACCAGAAAGGGAGTGGTCTTCATGCTGCTGTCGGGACTCGTCTCCGCCTGTGGAATTACCTCAACCTTTTTTGCCCTTAGTACCGCTCCGGTCGTGGTAGTAGCCCCTCTCCAGAGTACAAACCCGCTGTTTGCCCTCCTCTTCTCCTGGCTGTTTCTCGGCAGGCTCGAAAAAATCACCGTGAAACTGATAATCGGATGTGTCCTTGTCGTTACCGGGGTGATTCTGATTACAATCGGCAGAGCGGTATAGCCGTTGCCCCGTAATACCGGCGGTGCTACAATCAGTGCAAAAGAGGTATCCTGTGACCGAAAAACAGCTTTTCGACGAGTGGCCCGAGCGTTACAACAGGTGGTTCACCACGCCCATCGGCAGGCTGGTGAAGGAAACGGAGCAGCATCTGATAAACGAGCTCCTCGACCCACAACCCGAAGAAATGATACTCGATGCCGGCTGCGGCACGGGGATTTTTACCCTCGATTTCCTGTCCGGAGGGGCCCGTGTTACCGGGCTGGATATCTCACGTAACATGCTCGGGGCGGTATTAAAAGCCGCCGCCGATTATCCCTTTTCGGCGATCGAAGGGGACATGCTGTACCTGCCGTTTATGGACAATTCCTTCGATAAGACGGTGTCCGTCACCACCCTCGAATTCATTGCCGACGCGCAAAAATCGGTGAATGAAATGTTCCGGGTTACACGTCCCGGCGGTTACGTGGTAGTGGCAACCCTGAATAGCCTCAGTCCCTGGGCCGCCCGCCGCAATGCCAAGAACGAAAGGCATATCCTGGAGGGAGCTTATTACAGGTCACCCGCCGACCTGCTGGGACTGAGTACATTTGAGGGCACGGTGAAAACGGTCGTTCACTTCAGGAAAGACGACGACCCCTCGGAAGCCCCGGAAATAGAAAAAACAGGCCGGGCAAGAGACCTCGATACCGGTGCCTTTGTTGCGGTCCGGTGGAAAAAGCCTGTTTAATAATAGAACCTTATCACACTTAAACAAGGGGGGTATATTATGACCGATAAAGACTGGGAACGGTATTACGAAGAACAGAAAAGAATAAAAACAGAAATCGAAAAGAAGCACGGCAAGACCACGGAACAGCTCTATGCGGAAAGAGAAAAAAGAATTCAGGACGCTATAGCACTGAAAGAACCGGACAGAATTCCTTTATCGATAAACGTCAATCCCAGCAAATATACGGATATTAGGCAATCGGCGCTGTACTATGACCCTATCGGCTGGAAAAGAGCTACCAGACAGGTGACGGTAAATTTCGAACCCGATATGTGTTTTCCCGGACTGCCCACTTCCGGTGCGGCCATGGAAATCCTGGGAGTGACCAACAGGCTGTATCCAGGCTGGAATCTCCCGCCCGATTACGAATATCAGTACATCGAGATGGAACTTATGAAGGAAGACGAATACGATATATTCTTTTCCGACCCCACCGACTTTATGCTCAGGTATTACTTTCCCCGTATGTATAATGCTATGGCGCCTTTCTCCAAGCTTCCTGCCATGGGTACCATTCTCAGCGGGTTCGAAGTAATAACCGCGATGTTCGCCGAACCGGAATTCGAAGAAGCTGCCAGAGCACTTTCTTCACGAGCACGGCGAGCCAGCCGAACGGGCCG
>CAZIYN010000150.1:2998-6093 GCA_964543495.1 uncultured Dehalococcoidales bacterium
GTGTAACGATAATCATCAGCACCAAAATCGTGATATAGACCAGACGGCTGAGACAGCCCCGGCAGCCACTGAATCGACGACGGTTCCGGCGTCGTTCTTCCTTCAGATAGCGCTGGCGTTCCGGATTCGGCACCATCTTCTTCTCGTGAACGTCGTAGATCTCATCTTGTTCGTACATGGCTTTTTTGCCCCGTCAACCTCATCGAGTTCAGCCCAGCGCTGCAATTACGGTGTCCAGGTCCTTGTCGCCACGCCCGGAGAGATTGACCAGTATGATGGAATCTCTGGGCATGTTGGGGGCGCGCTTGATCGCCTCGGCAACGGCATGAGCACTTTCCAACGCCGGGAAGGAGATGAAAAAATTCCGTGAGACAATAGGCGATACCTATGAAGATATGGCAGAACTCGGCTTCCCGCCTTTTTCACAGTTGCGTATCGGCGGCGTCGGTGGCGCACCTTTCGATACCGTTTCCAGCTTCCTGAGGGGGATGAAGGGTGCCATGCTGGATATGTACCGCCAGCCGGAGAATTTACTCCGCGCCTGCGATATGATTCTGGACAGGAGAATTGCCGGTTCAGTCCCGGCGGGACCCGATAAAAGAGGAACTCAGAGACGGGTGGGGATGCCGTTGTGGCGTGGAGACAAGTCTTTTATGTCTGAAGAGCAGTTCGACAGGTTCTACTGGCCCGGACTAAAGAGAGCGCTGCAGGCGAACATCGACCTCGGATACGTCCCCATTCCGTTTTTTGAGGATGAATTCGGAGACAGGCTCGGACGCCTGCTGGAACTGCCCCCCGGTAAAATGGTAATTTCAATAGAAGAAATGGATATAGCCAAAGCCAGGGAAGTCCTGAAGGGACATTCCTGTATCCTGGTAAGAGGTGCGTTTTCACTGGAAATCAGCTCACCCGGTGAAGTAGTGAAATACTATAAGGAACTGTTCGACAAATACGGTAAAGGCGGAGGAATACTGTTCAATATCCGGCTGCCCGATAACGCCGGCGCAGAAGAAATCAAAGAAATGCTGGAACAGATAAGAGAGTACTGCCGCTACTAGTTTCATCATCTGTCATTGCGAGCCGTAGGCGAAGCAATCTCCACATCCGAACGCAGAGATTGCCACGTCGTCCACCTCTACCGGACTCCTCGTAAAGACAGATTAAAACAGGTTTGTTCCTGATAGGGTGAACCCCCATTCAGGTTCCCTTAAGAATACAGACTGTAATAAAACATAGCCCGATGGGGAGTGAAGAGGAGCTTCGCCCCTCTTCCAAAAACTTATTCCCCCTTCCCCTTTGTAAGGGGAAGGGGATAAAGGGGATAGGGTTATATAAATAAATTGAAGGAGAAAAAATGGCTGAATCAAAATACAAAGAAATGGTGGTAACACTTCCGGTAAGGAAGGGAAGAGAAAGAGGGTCCATATTAGCTGCGGGAGCTAAGTTGCTGAACGGCTTCCAGTGCCATATTATCTACGCTTTCGCCTTCGAGACCGGTATAACAGGACGCTCCACCAAACCGCATGTCCATAACTATGACGAGGCTATCTACTTCATCGGTACCGACCCGGACGATATCGAAGACCTCCACGCCGAGGTGGAGATGGCGATAGGACCCGATGAAGAAGAAAAATATACTTTTACAAAAGCTACCGCCGTCGTCGTCCCGAAAGGCGTACCCCATTGCCCGATAAGGACCCTGAAAATAGACAAGCCCTACCTGTGCATGGCGGTATCCCTCACCGGTGAGAGAGAAGACTCCTGATTGTCATTCCCTCTCTACCCTGTCATTCCCGCGGAAGCGATAATCCAAATTTGTATCTAAAAGAATAATCACTGGATTCCAGATCAAGTTAGGAATGATAAATTGAAAAACGGAAAGTGAAGAGGGGGCTATGCCCCTCTTCACTAACACTTCTTCCTCCTTCACCTCAATACGATCTATGCCCAAAGCGAGTGAGAGGGGTTAATTACTTTTTAATTATTATGATATCAATAATAAAACATTTGACATAAATCTAATTTAATGTATAATACTGACTACGTATTATTCTCTAAGGTGGCTTTGTTATGGAAAAGATGAATATACCAATATTTTACCAATTAGGTACCAAGTTAAAACCAATTGTTGATTTTGAATATGATTTTTCAGACAGGATGGAATTATTCCCTATTCTTATACTTGCAAACATTACGATAAAAGAATTACTAGAGAAATATCCCGCATTAAATGTATGTCGTGCAGCTGGAGAAGATTTTATTCAATCAACAGATGATATAGTAAGTTGGTATATAAAATCGAATGCAGAAGATCTAGGGAAACCTGATTATGAAACAGACCAACTATTCACAGATGCAATCAATAAAGCGAAAGAATTTGAAATAGTCCTTCTAGCTGAATTACAGACTTTAGCTACATACCACGCAACGCAAAAAGGGATTTATTCAACAACTGATCTTATTGAAAGAGCAGAGAACATTTTCCCACCTGCTATCCTATCAAAACTCACCCAAGATATCAAAGAGGAAATACGTGAGAGTGGGAGATGTTTAGCATTTGATAATGCAACATCATCAGCTTTTCATATTATGAGAGCAACGGAGCTCGTATTACATCAATATTATTTATGTGTTTGTAATCCTAAGCATAAAACGAAGAATCGTTTGCCAAATTGGGGCGCATACATAACCGAATTAGAAAAATCTACAAAGCCTGAAGTTAAAGAGGTTATAGCCATTATTCAACAGATAAAGGACAGACATAGAAACCTTATAATGCATCCGGATGTTGTGCTGACCCCAGATGAAGCATTCACTCTGTTTGAAATCGCACAAGGGGTCATTATTGCGATGGCGAACGAGCTACCCAAAATAAAATAATACACTATAAATCTTTAATCTCATTTCCCCTTACTCTTTTTTCGGCACAGCTTTAACCCCATATGGCCAAGCCATGAGACTGCCGTCGATAAACCTGACATTGCTGAATCCGGCGCCTTCCAGAATCAACTGAGCCTGATAAGCGCGCACGCTCGACCTGCAGTATATCAGTATCTCTTTGTCGCCCGGCAGATTTTCCAGTTCTCCTCTCAAGT
>CAZIYN010000151.1:0-5960 GCA_964543495.1 uncultured Dehalococcoidales bacterium
TGTCCAGCCTGACCAGCCCGGTCTGCTCTTTCAAGACATGCATCTCTGAAAGCTCTCCCAGTACATCCGATGAAATATCGGCAGGAAATTTAGGTGATAAGGCAACACCACCTATAATCTCCATAACATCGTCGGTTAGGTATCGTCTGACATGGCCTCCTGTGCCGTACACGTAACTGGCAATAACCGGCTTCAGTTTCATATTATTCCTGCTATCCGCTAACTCTTATCGAAGTCCAGTCCCCATCGCTCGAATGCACGCCTGTAGTGTTCCGGCTGGGGGAAATCGGGCATCATTATTCTGTTGGAGGTGAGGTAGAAACCCAGCCGTCCTTCGCTGGCTTTCAGGTTGGCTATAAACCCGTCCATTTTATCCGCCGGTATCGAGAACATCATCTCGCTCTCGTCGCTGGACGCCCGTTCCATCTCACCCGGGTCGGGTAGGACAATCCAGTACTTTCCGTCCCGGATGGGGTTGACGATGGCGTAGGTACAGGATGGAGGGAAGAAATACGAGTTTATTTCCATCCTTTCTTCCTGTGGAAATGATAGGAGCAGGCTTCTCAACTGTGAGGTATTGGGGTACATCAGGACCAGGTCCGGTTTATAGGTTGCCGATTTCAGCGGCGCGGTGAGGATGCCGATGTATTTGCCCGGCTCGAAACTGTCGTAGGAAAGAGCCTCTCCGGGACGCATATCAGGCCTTTCCGGTATTGCATCGAGCCCGTAGGCGGTAACCGGGGCCGGACACCAGTTGTCCTCTTTCAGCATGGCTACCGTCTTTCTTTCACGCCGCGAAAGGGCGAATGCCTGGCACTGGGAGTAATGATATCCCTTGTCTCTCTTGGGCCTGAAAGCTCCTTCCGGTATATCCGATTCCTTTTCAATCATTTTCACGGCAATCGGTGATGTCCTCAGTATCAGTGACTCTTCCAGCGTTTTTCCATAATCGTTGAACTGCGTTACCGTTGTCATTTCAACTCCCTCTCCATATTAATTAATATTATGTAAAATATATTGGGATACTACCCTATTTTATCGGTAGTATATAGTGGCCAGGTTATTAATGCTTATTTGAGTCGAACGAGCCCAGTTTGATTACTTCTTCCGAACCTGCAGCCCAGGCTTTGAGGTTTGCCAGCCTCTCGCCGTTATCGCCGTGTTCCGGGTCGTTGAAATACGGCTGAAGTACTTCGCAGGGTACATCGGGACAGAGACCGCAGTGCAGGAGGTCCTTTTCAAGGCAGCAGGTGGCTACATCACACGTGCCCCAGAATATTTTGCCCTTGTTTGCCTGACATCCTTTACAACCGGTATTTTCCGCATAATCACAGTCACCGCAATATGCCCCGCACATTGCTATCATATCTTTATCCATAATAACCTCCGGATTATTTAGAATCCTTCATCCCGAAGTGTGAGAAAGCCAGGTCCGTCAGACCGACGAAGTTAACCACCGCGAAGATAATCGTACGGGTCGAGCCGGACTCCCAGGCGAACTCGTTAAGCAGGAGTCCGACGGTACCGGTTATAACCAGGATAAAACCGCTGACTTTAATAAAATTTCTCAGCTTCATACTCCCGAGTATTTTACACTAAACCGGCACCAATAAACAGTATTTTAAAATAATATAAAAAGAGGGAGCTTATGCCCCCTCTTTTATAAATGCTTCTTTCGATGAATATATTAAGACTTGTCGAGTTCTCTTCTCATTCCCATATCGTAGAGGACTCTTTCTCTTGCCTTGTCTATACCCAGGTCTTTTCGTTTTTTATCGATGTGGTCTATAACCATTTTTGCCATTTTATGCGGGTCCACTTCGAAGTCCCACCTGCCGCCGTAAATGCCTTCCATCTCCTTGAAGAGGTAATCGGTTACCTCTTTACTGCCCAGCGTGGGCCAGGTGGCGCCGAATATAGTATATACTCCCGAGCTAACGAAATACTGCCCTATGGCTACGGCTTTCTCGCTCATCCATTCCGGCGCAACACCGGCTGCCGGAAGGTCGCTTATATCATCGCCCAGACCGCCGTCTTTCACCATGGCGGTGGCGGCGACGAGTATGCGGCTGTTATCGATACAGGCACCGAGATGCAGCACCGGCGGAATACCGACCGTCTCACATACCGAAGCCAGTCCGTCACCGGCGTACTGTGCCGCTTCGGGTATCAGCAGTCCGGCTTTACCGCATGCCATGGCGGCGCATCCCGTCTCAAGGACGAGTACATCGTTTTTAATCAGTTCCTTCACCAGAGTGACATGTATATCATCGTGAGTAACCCTGGCATTATTACACCCCACAACGCCGGCTACGCCCCTTATGCGTCCGTTGATTATGTTTTCGTTTAGAGGACGATAAGACGCCCGGAAGAGACCGCCGAGCAGGTAATTAATCGTCTCATGGCTGAAACCAGCAATCAGCGGTGTTTTCTCGTTCGGAATCCGGACATTCTCTCCCCGGTTGGGGAAGTTATCGATTGCTGCTCTTAATATTTCTCTCGCTGAGTCCAGTGCCGCGTGTTCGTTGAATTCAATATGGGTGGCACCTTCAATCTTCGCCCGGCGGTCGGTGGTTATTAGCCTGGTGTGGTAGCAGCCGGCAACTTCGGCAAGTCCCTGCATAATGCACTGAACATCCACTACCATTGCATCCAGCGCGCCCGTGACTATGGCGAGTTCCTGCTGGAGGAAATTACCGGCTATGGGGATACCGTGACGCATCAGTATCTCGTTGGCGGTACAGCACATCCCTGCCAGGTTGATTCCTTTTGCTCCTTTTGATTTGGCATATTCAATCAGTTCCGGGTCCTGAGCTACTACGGCCATCATTTCGGCCAGGTACGGTTCATGCCCGTGGATGATGACATTTACCTCGTCCTCTTTCAGCACTCCGAGGTTAATTTCGCTTGCCGCCGGTGAAGGTGTACCGAAGAGTATATCCTGGAGTTCGGTGGCAATCATGCTTCCTCCCCAGCCGTCTGAAAGCGCCGTCCTTGCCCCGTGGATCAGCAGGTCTTTATAGTCCTGGTCGCAGCCCATATGGGTGCGGTGCATCGCCTCGGATACTTCCCTGTCGATACCCCTTGGCTCGATATCGAGTTTCCTCCAGATTTCCTGTCGTTTAAGGGGAGCCCGTTTCAGGAACAGCAGTTTTTCGTCCTGCTTGCCGAATTCGTTATATATCAGCTCTCCGACATCGACCGCTATCTCGTTATTGCTGCGTTCGCCTATCTCGACACCCAGCTCCATTGCCAGTTGGAGTAGCTTTATCTCATCTTTTATCTGGAAGTCTTCGAGTTCTCCCCTGGCGGTCTGAAGAAATATCCTGGCTACTTCGCGACCGTGATCGCCGTGGGACGCGGTGCCGGCAGCAATCTTGCGCAGGAAATTGCGGGCGGCGATTGTTTCCGCCGTGGCTCCGCAGACACCTTTCCGTTTCTTCTTCTCTTCCGGAGTTTCTTCCTTATTTCTGGGTAAAGGTACCCGGCACGGACCCATGGCGCAGTTGCTGCAGCAGCTGCCTTCGGCCCCGATGGGACAGGGCTTCATCAACTCCGCCCTTTGAAATACGGTACTTACATTATCGGCAGCCGCCTTTTCTATCATCTGTGTGGTAGCCGGGTCGATACTCTGCTTTTTCTCATTTTTTGCCATTTATATTCTCCCTGTTCGAGCATTTATCAGGTTCTATATTTTCAGGACATAAATACTTCCTTTAAAGCCAGTTTAATTTAACCGGGCCAATTTATATGTGACCTAGGTCATATTCCGTAAAAACTGCTGTAATACAAGTCCCTTTCCGAAGGCGCGCCATAATTTGATTTGCCGCTCTTTCGGGTGTAATATTCATATTTACATAGTTTTCCATTTTCATTGAGAGCCGGTCGTTTTATTCGTGTTGACCATTTCCGTTCAATGAGCAAAAAGCCCTGATTCAACTCAATTACCTTACAGGAGTACGGGAAAGTAATTGGATGAAATAGAGGAGTTACCCGAAAGAGGGCCCGATAGATTAGACAGGGACTGGACTAAAGGCAGTATAATCGGCAGTCTTTGGGGACTGTCCTGGCCGATTATGATTACCCAGCTTGTTACAACGCTTGGTCCGACTGTCGATATGATATGGATAGGCAAGCTGGGAGCCGCTTCCGTTGCCGGAGCAGGAGTCTCTGGTATGGTCGTGATGCTGATGAACACGGCGAGGATGGGGCTCCAAATGGGTACCAGGGCTATGGTTGCCCGTTTTGTAGGGGAAGGTAATAACGAACGAGCCAACCATGTAGCCCAGCAGACTTTTGTGATAAGCGTTGCTTTTGCTCTGGTTATGGCGCTGATAGGTATCTTCTTTGCCGATAAAATAATGGGATTATTGGGGCTGGAGCCGGAAGTAGTTGCCGAAGGGGCGGCCTACCTGCGCATCCGGCTGATAGGAATGGTAACGATGTCATTCCAGATGATGTCCCAGAGTATAATGCAGGCATCCGGGGATGCGGTGACTCCCACCAAAATAGCCGTAGGCGCCAGGCTTTTTCATATAGCACTCTGTCCGTTTCTTGTCTTCGGCCTGTGGATTTTCCCCCGGCTGGGAGTCAGCGGAGCGGCGCTTACCGGAGTTATTTCTCAGGGTATCGGAGGCGGGCTCGGGCTGTGGATGCTGTACAGCGGGCGTACCCGACTGCGGCTTACTTTCAAGAATTTCCGCTTCGACTGGAATATCATCTGGCGGATTGTGAAAATCGGCGTTCCGGCTATGGTAAACGGTATGGGCAGGACCGGGGCGACACTTGTTCTCACTTTGTTTGTCGTGCCTTTCGGCACGTATGCCGTGGCAGCGCATTCCTTAATGGAAAGGATAGACAGGTTTATACAGATGCCGGCTATGGCGATGGGACAGGCAGCCGGTGTGCTGGCGGGACAGAACCTGGGAGCGGGGTACCCCGAACGGGCGGAAAAAACAGGCTGGCTGGCGGCAGGACTGTTTACAGGATTCATAGTAATTGCTGCGACGATTGTATATTTCTCGGCAGGTAATATAATCAGTCTGTTTGATAATGAACCGGGAGTGGTGGAGATTGGCGGTACTTTTCTGAGGATAATGCTGATTACTTATCTGGTGTTCGGGTTCGTCCAGGTGATGATGCAATGCATTAACGGGGTCGGCGATACTATTGTACCTATGCTGGTTACGCTCCTTACGATGGGCGGAATAATGGTACCCCTTGCCTATTTCCTGCCGCATCATACCGGACTGGGTGTTTACGGGGTACGATGGGCGATGGTGACAGGCAATGTTACCAGGGCGGTAATTTACGCGACTTATTTCAAATTAGGGCGGTGGAAGAAAAAGAGAATCTAATCACCTCCCACGTTTATATCTATTCCCACCCTCCGCCCTTAATGTAACTTAAGAGGGGCTTTGCCCCTCTTAAAAACACCCCGCTAAACTCCCGTATTAAGGAGCTTTGCTCCTTTGAAGAGTATGGATGCAGAAAATCACTTTTTGAAACTCCCCCTTGCCTTCAAGAGAGGTAACCAAACCTGATTTTTCCGAAGTACTTCTAACCGTGCGTGTTCCGAGGAGTAAATGAAGATGGTACACTACTTTACTCATTTACTCCGGGAACGCCCAATTCCTCACCTTCCTGCAGTCATCTCCGGCCATCGCAGCACAAGGAGGTGGCACATGAGCTAAGAGACGCAGACAAAGTCCACATTCCATTTACGAGGAGGAAATTTTTGTGAACAAAGGAAAAGAAAGCACTACAAGCGAAGAGTTAGAAGCTGAAACTGAAACAGCACCGCAACCGGAGACACCAGTAGCTGTTGATGAATCAATAGATGAGAAAACCGAGATAAACAAGCTTCTCGACGAAGGCTATAGCGTGAAGCAGATTATCGACCTCGGTTTCAAGAGACGCACGGCCTATCACTATGCCAAGTTGAGAGTGCAGCCGGAAAA
>CAZIYN010000152.1:0-5947 GCA_964543495.1 uncultured Dehalococcoidales bacterium
GCTCTCGAAATCTTCGGAAGGACCGAATTGGGTAGGGTTCACGAAAATACTCGCGACCACGGTGGAATTTTCTTCTCTCGCCCGTTTGACACCGGCAATATGACCTTCGTGGAGATAACCCATGGTGGGGACGAAGCCGAGAGGTCCGGTAATCTGCCGCCTGAGTTGTTTCATTTCGGCAATTGTTTTAATAACTTTCATTTTATCCTGCCCGTAGGGGTTATTCGGATATTTTCGGAGAAACTAAAGAGGGGCTCTGCCCCTCTTATATACCTTACCGGTGTTTTGATGCTAATATTTCTTCTTCAATTCTTCGAGGAGACTTTCATCCATTGTAAAACTCTGTTTCTCAGTCGGGAAGGTGCCTTCTCTCACCTCTGTATCGTATTCCTTGAGGGCATCTCGCATGATTTCGGCAAGTTTTACGTACTGCTTGGCGTGTTTAGGGACGAAGTCGGTATACGAACCGAGGATGTCATTGATTATCTGTACCTGTCCATCGCAGCCGATACCGGCACCGATTCCGATTGTGGGTACACTTACTTTCTCCGTAATCAGAGCTGCCAGGGGAGTCGGCACGACTTCGAGGACTATGGAAAAGACTCCTGCCTGTTCCAGAGCAATTGCGTCTTCAATTATTTTGGCGGCGGCATCGGGTGTTTTGCCCTGCACCTTGAAGCCGCCGAAAGCGTTTATCGACTGGGGGGTCAGACCGATGTGTCCCATAACCGGGATGCCGCAATCTACCACTTTTCTCACCTTGTCTGCCATGGTGACGCCGCCTTCCAGCTTGATTGACTGGCAGCCGGCTTCCTGGATAAAACGTCCGGCATTCCTGATACAATCGTCAGCGTTTACATGGTAGGTCATAAAGGGCATATCGCCTACTATCAGGGCGTTCTGAGTTCCTTTGACTACTGCCTTTGTATGGTGAAGCATTACTTCCATTGTTACCGGCAGGGTGGTCTCGTAGCCAAGCATTACCATTCCAAGGCTGTCACCGACGAGAATCATGGGGATACCCGCTTCATCTACGATTTTTGCAGTGGAGTAGTCGTAGGCGGTGAGCATAGATATTTTCTCACCTTTTTGTTTCATTTCACGAATCTTATTTACAGTAACTCTCAATTCTTTGCTCCTCCTCTTAGAGAGAGGTAAATTCAATAGTACGTTTCGGACCGGTGATTGCGTTTTTCTCGTTTACGTGCACGATTTTCGGAGACATATCATGGGCTTCTCCATCACCGACGCTGCAGTAAGAAAGGATGATGACCAGGTCTCCTTTTACGGCCAATCTGGCAGCGGCGCCGTTTAGACAGATTTCACCTTTTTCTCCGACTATTGCGTAGGTGCTGAACCTGGCGCCGTTATTGATATTGAGAACGTCTACACGCTCGTACGGGAGAATATCGGCGGCATCCATCAAAGTCTTATCGATGGTGATACTGCCCTCGTAGTCGATGTTGGCATCGGTCACCCGGGCACGATGGATTTTACTTTTCAGCATTGTTCTCATCGGTTTCCCCCTATTTGATGATTTGTTTGATTTCTCTTATTTCAGTATTATTTCAAGCTCGCGTGCCTGCTCTTCTGTTATTTTACCTTTTGCCAGAGCTATGGGGACTGTCTGGCGTCCCAGCTCAAGGTAGGTAGAGAGTACGGCAGGAGCCGTTTTTTTCATAGCTTCAATATGTTTCGAAATAGTGCCGGTATCACCTCTGGCGAGAGGTCCGGTAAGGCACCCGGGGATACCTACGTTTTCTATGTTATTGAGTGTCCCCTGCAAGAGCGGCAGCAGCGCTTTTGCTGCCTGGTTGGTGGGAACATCGAACGTCTGCCACAGGTCGGTAGCCAGCTTGACGAGGGTGACCAGGTAGTTGCAGGCGATAACGGCGGCAGCATGGTAAAGCACCTTGTCTTCTGCTTTAAGCTCGATAAAGTCGCCGTTAAGGGCTGCGGTAATGTCTCTGAGGGTCTTTTTTAGAGGTTCTTCGGCTTCCACGGCGAATGTTGAACCGGGTATGTTTTCGATTGCCTGGTCGACGCTGGCAAATGTCTGGAGCGGGTGAATAGCGCCCACCTGAGAGCCCAGTTTTCTTGCGGGTTTGAGAGTTTCCGTGGAATCGGCGCCGCTGCAGTGGACAACATTCTGTCCTTCGTGCCACTGTACCTCGGCGGCTACCTGAGGAATTACTCCATCGGGCGTGGTGATAAATACAAGTTCGGCTGCATCGGCGACAGCCTGGTTGCTGTCAGCAGCCTCGCAGCCTTCTATCTTTTGTGCCAGATTTTTCGAGGATATGCCGTTTTTACTGGAGGCAGCCACAACCGGGTAGCCCCTGTCATTCAGCCTGATTGCCAGGGCAGTTCCCACGGTTCCGGTTCCTATGAAACCCAGTTTTACCACTTTCTTTTCCTCCCCGAGTCAGACCGGTATAAAAAAAGCCTTCTCCGACACAGCCGGAGAAGGCATAAAGTCGAATTGTTTCTATTTCTGCCGTCTCGGTCACGTCCGATCCAAGCGACTCAGGTTGTAAAAGTTCCTTTTATATAGCTCAGCGCCTTTCGGTCGCTGTCTTCACCTAATATATAACATTTGAAGGGTTGTTTGTCAATCAGTATTTTTACTGTTTTTGAGCTTGGACCAGTCCTTTTAACTCGTCTGCCAGAGCTTTCTGCCGGGCTTCTGATGGTTCTCTTGGGGGTTCAGCTTCCCATAGCTTCTGAAAGCAATACACACCCATGGAAGGCAGGTCCCTGTGTTTGGGTATCAGGTGGAAATGAACGTGCTGGTATATATTTCCGTCACCTATTGCCAGCAGGTATGTTTTTCTGGCGCTGTATTTTTCTTCCAGAGCTTTAGATACTTTTGTAACGAGTTCGAAAGCTGCGTTGTACTCTTCTGGTTCCATATCAGATATCGTTTGAATATGCCTCTTCACAAATACTAGGCACTGTCCTTCTCTGTAAGAGTCAGTTGCTACTGCCAGAGCTTTTTCATTCTCAAGGATGATATTAGATACATTACCTTTCTGTATCATTTCACAGCTGGGGCAGCCTTCTCTTGTCATTTTTATACCTCCTTCAAACGTCGAAACAGAGTTAAATAATATCATCAAACAGAGGGATAAACAAGAGTGTGCGTCCGAATTTATTAAGCCAGAGCGCTATCAAGTTCGGACTCGAGATGCCCGGGTTTTGTGCCTGTATCTATTATCGACCAGGGAAGTTTTTCCGATGCGTCCCACTTACGGTCGGGGTAGTTGTCTATATCCAGGCCGCACTTTTCCGCGGCTTTTCTCCAGCCTGAAAGAGATATGTCTTCTATGGAAGCCAGCACTTCGGCTATACGCGTATCTCCCCTTGCCAGTGCTCCCTGCACGCGACTCCAGGCGGGACTGTCGGCCTTTACCTGTATCCCCCTGGGGGAGAGCGATTTCTTCAACAGCGAAAGCCGGCGGTTTAGTGTGGGCAGTTCCTCCATCGGCAGCCACTGGAAAGGGGTGCAGGCTTTCGGGACGAACGAGGCGACACTCAGGGTAATTCTGCAGCCGGGATTAATTCTGTCCATAATACTTTTACATTTTACGGAAAGGTTAATAATTTCTTCGACATCCTTATCGGTCTCCGTCGGCAGTCCAATCATAAAATAGAGTTTAAGCTGCTTCAGGCTTTGCTCTGCTACCTTTTCCACGGCTTTCAGGATATCGTCCTCCGATATACCCTTTTTTATGATATCGCGCAGGCGCTGGGAGCCGACTTCAGGAGCGAGGGCGATTGTCTTCGCTTTGCCCTTCGTAACTTCTCTGAGAACGATTTGGGAGAGGGGTTTTATACGCAGGGAGCTTACTGAGAGTTCTCCGCCCATTTTTCGCAGTCCGGAAAGCAGTTCTCCGAATTGAGGGTGGTCCGATACTGCAGGGCCCACCAGCCCGATTCTTCTCCTGTGTTTCAGTCCCTCTTCAGCCTGTGCCAGAAGGCTGTCCAGCGAGTGAAACCGCACCGGGTTGAAGATGCCGCTTACCATGCAGAACCGGCAGCCGTGACCGCATCCCCTCTCAACTTCGATTAAATAGAGGTTGCCCAGCTCAGTATCTGGAGTTAGCACTGTGGAATGGGTGGGGTGTTTGTTGATGTCTTTCACCCTCTGGCGGGTGACAGGCGTCTCTTTGTTTATCTGAGGCGCATAGACACCGGGTATAGAGGCAAGCTCCTTTAATATTACGGGGTGGTTGTCCCCGTATTCTTTCAGGACGGGCAGTATCGGCGGCAGTATCGCCTCTGCTTCTCCGATGCAGAGACAGTCGAAGAAAGGTGCTAAGGGCATCGGGTTGGCGGTGATACAGGGACCGCCGGCAATCACCAGCGGGTGGCTCTCATCACGGTCGGCGGCGTAAAGCGGGATTCCGCTTTGTTTCAGGATTTTTACCACGTTGAAATAGTCCAGTTCGTAACTTATAGAGAAGGCAATGGCCGCGAAATCGGCAAGTCTTCTACCCGATTCCAGGGAAAGGAGAGGTGCTTTATCCCCTTTTTCGAGGAAAAACCTTTCACAGGCCACGTCCGGGTAATTATTGAGCAGACTGTAGATGGCGTGAATTCCCAGCCCGGACATTCCGATGTAATAGGAGTTCGGGTAGACCAGGGCTACGGGCAGCCTGCCTCCCCAGTCTTTTGCAACCGTGCCTGTCTCGCGTGAAAGACGGCTTTTAGTATCTTTTATAGTATTACGATTCATCAGTGTATGAACGAAGCTTCATCATCCAGAATGTTGATTCCAGTTCGAGAGCAAGGTTTGATTTTCTGTTCTCTTCAAGGCCCATACGGGAGCCGGCCGCCCAGTAACCGACCGGTTTTTCCGGAAGATAGGACCGGGGAAAAAGGTAAGTCCCTTTCCCGGTCTTGAAATCCTGAAGGTGATTCACACTTTCAGTAAACCAGCGATGTTTTCTGGTTGGTTTGAACCTTCTCACGAGAATAAGACGCTGGATAAAAGCACGAAGCATTTCCGATACAGTTCGACCTGGCCTGGTATCGTCTGAAGGAGGGCCGAAAAATCCCGGCAGCCAGACAGACCAGCCCATTGCGTAATAGCGACCTTTCTCCGTTCTCAGGATACCATATCCCGGATGCAGTTTCTGATAACGGTCATCAAGTATGTATTCAATAATTGTACTGGCTTTTGCCCGGTCGTATTCAGTACCATATTCGGGTAGCCAGGCGGCCAGACCTATAATGTCGTATATCCAGGGTAGTCTTAAGTTGCCGTCTCTCGACAGCTCCGGATTAATCAGTGGTTTCTTCTGAAAAGAACGCGGTATCTGGGGATAGTCAACGGGATTTACATAGATGTCATAATTGCTCTGCCGTATAAAATCGTATATCGTATCCAGACGGTTCCTCAGTACGGTACCAACCGCCGGCTCGCCGGTATAACCGGCACGGGCGAGAAACGCGGCAATCAGTGTGCGGATGAAAATGCTGAAGATATGCCCTGGAGGGCATTCCGCATTTTCGGACAGCCATTCTCGGTAGGGCAGCGTATACCTATCCAGTTCAGGGGTACCTTTTTTTATGCCCAGGTCGGTAATCTTGCCCATGACATTCTCAAAGGAAGTCGCTTTACTGCCATGAATATCATTGAAAGCCAGTGATGGGACTGCCTTTTCAAACCATGACCTGATCGATGTGCTGTTAAGCAGTTCCTTTTTCAGTTTGTGTATATCAACATCATCCGGTGTTGCCATCAGTTCGGTAGCGGTCCGGTAACGGATAACCGGTCCTCCATCGGCCAACAGCCACTTTACCAGCTCTTTATTATTCATGAAGTATAACTATTATTCTGTGTAGTACAAGATTTTTCATGGTAGAAACGGTGTTATTACGGCTCATATATGAATTATTATAAGACTTTTATTGAAAAATGGCGATTAGAGTATTACAATAT
>CAZIYN010000153.1:0-5944 GCA_964543495.1 uncultured Dehalococcoidales bacterium
TAATCTATCTTATCAATTTGTTTATTCAATTTTAAGTCTCTGCTCGAATCCATAGTCCTGATACCAGCGTACGAACTCCTTTAGTCCATCTTCGATATTGTAGGTCGACTTCCATCCAAGCATTTTCTCAGACTTGGATGCATCGGCAATCAACCTTTTGACCTCACCAGGCCTAGGGTCTGTATGAATAGGTTTAATAATGTCTCCTTTACCAGAGATTTCAATAATTCTGTTGGCTAGTTCGAGAACGGTGATTTCTTTCCCGCTACCAAAATTGAGTGGTTCGGTAATCGGTTTATCATAATGCAGAACGAGGTCGTAGGCTTTAACAGCATCGTCCACATATGTGTAATCTCTGGTCTGAAGTCCATCACCATATATAATGGGAGGTACGTTACTCAGCACCCTTCTGGTAAATATAGATATCACCCCTCCATAGCCGACATCTCTCTGCCGTGGACCGAATATATTAAATGGTCTCATAATAGATATGTCCATACCATAAGTTTGCACATAGGCATTACACATCCTGTCAGCAGCGATTTTACTGGCGCCATAAGGGTGAGGAGCATTAAGGGGATGTTTTTCATCGATAGGGACATACTGGGCAGAACCGTATACCTCGCTTGTAGAGGCGTATATCACCTTTTTTACATCATACAGCCTAGCTATTTCCAGAATGTTCTGGGTACCTGTGACATTTATTTCGTAGGTCAGTCTGGGCTCGATATAGGACCTATCGACGTGAATCTGTGCAGCAAGGTGAAATACTACGTCCACATCCCGCATTATTTTTTCCAGTAGTTCGTAGTCTCTAATATCACCCTCGATGAGCTTGAAATTCCGGTAATCCAGCAGATGTCTGACATTCGCCAGATTTCCGCTCATGAAGTTGTCCAGACAGAGTACCGTATGCTCCTCTCTGGTATATTTATCACACAGGTGACTCCCTACAAACCCTGCTCCACCAGTTATCAGTATTCTCATCTCTAGCTCTCCTCACAGTCACTTTCCAAAGTATTAGCTCTGAATCTAACCTATTATATTCCGTATTTAATACATTGCGCTGGGAAGCGCCTTATAAATGTCTTCTATCTTCCCTACCATTTGCTCCCGGCTGAACTCTCGATGAACCAGCGATATGCCGTTTTCGGCATATTTGAGTCTTATTTTATCATCGTCAAGCATCCTTATCAACGCATCCTGAAGCTGCCGCTCATCGTGAGGTACGACAATACCTGCCTGACTATTACCAACAGCGTCCGCTATTCCACAACGGTCGGTTACCACCACCGGAGTTCCGCAGGCAAGCGCTTCGGCAGCGGTTATACCAAATATCTCGTAGACCGAGGGGAGAACGAATATATCAGCATCAATATAAGCTGCGAGTTTCTCCATCCCGTAAAGAGGCCCCGTAAATAAAATCCTGTCAGTGATATTCAGATCTGCCGCAATTTTCTTAAGGACAGGCAAATAACCATCATCTGGGCCAGCAATTACCAGCCTGGTATTGGCGTAGGAACTGGAAATACTGGTATAAGCGCCCGTAAGGATATCCAACCCTTTTAGCTGGTGGATTCTTCCCAAGAACAGAATTATCTTCTGTCTGACACTTAATCCGAATTTATCTCTGAACTGTCCTTTCTCAGGCAATGAGCCGGCTTCCGGCATTTCGATTCCATTGGGGATGACACTTATCCTATCGGCACTGACACCTGTACTCCGGTACTGTTCAGCCTCAAAGGGCGATATTGCTACCGCACGAAAAGCGCTTTTCAGGATTCTATGGCCCCACAAGCCGTCATACAGTCGTTTTAGCCCTTGTTTTGAGTTTATTCGGGGAAGCGAGCCGTGAGCATGCAGTATATAGGGCACATTAAATTTCCTGGCATAGTTTGATGCGATAATATTCTGGTAAGTCCTGTAGTTATGCAGATGTACGACATCGAATCTAGTAATTTCTCGTTTTAATGAGCCTGCCATTCCGGGAGTTATGAAAAAATTTGCTGCGCTGGAAACAGTTCTGAAGGAGTGCACATCGACATCAGGAAGAGAATCCAGATAGTCCCGGCTCATCTTATAATCACTGGTGTAGACAGTAACTTGATGTCCCCTCTTTGCCAGTTCCCCTGATATCTGGTAGGGAATTTCCGCCGAACCACCCATTACGGGAGAATAAAACGCCGTTACCTGCAGTATATTCATAATGCTTTCAATAGGGTCCAATACGCTTTTTCGTACCCAGTTGAGCAGCTATCTCTTTTTCTTTCGATGTTCTCAGTATTCCGACCACTTTATAAATAAGAGGCGTAAGCAGCGACTGGAAAATCAGTTTTGCTAGAAAATCACTGTTAAACGGTATCGATGAAATCCTGTCGATGAATGTCTTTTCAATCTCGAACTGTCTGTGTAACGGTTTCCAGTCACGGTTAATTTCCAAATCAGTCATGTTTGAGGAACCGAGCCCCGCCCTCGCGGCTATACGGATATGTTCCACTTTATCCGGAGTAAAACCCATCAGGGATGCTCCCAGAGCATCAGTAGCAACTGTATTGTCCGCTACCATCATCAGATTTGTCTCTACAGCCTCGCCGTACATCGGGCCATGCTTGTTCAAGGCGTAAGAACCATCAACCACCACTATTTTCGGCTTTAGCAGACCGGCGATGAGAGCCAGTTTGTAAGGCAGGTTCTGGTGATGCATTCCTCTCATCGTGTCCGGGAGGCATCCCCAGGAATTTTTCAGACTGATACTAACCGTAGTCATAACATGGACTTTTAGCACCGGAACGGAAATAAAGCAATCGATTTCGTCCAGCAGCAGTTCCGGCAGCTCGACACTCATTTTCCTTCCCATGATATCCGACTCCACGGTTCTTGCGGGCAGGGTGGACAGGTTGACCAGTCCGGCACCGGTCTCTTCGCATATCCGGTACATATCGTGGCCTTCGAAGGCTTCTTCTGCTTTAAAGGAATGGTTGCCGCCGTCCGATTCTCCCACCGTTACCGAACCGGCTTTATCTGCCAGTATCTCCAGCAAACATCTCAATACTTCGGGAGAAGTGGTTACACCTTTTTCGGGTTGAGGGGAAGTGAAATTCGGTTTTATAAAGACCATGGAGTCTTTATTAACGTATTTCCCCCAGTCGATGAACTCAAGCCCAGCCAGCAGAACTGATTTAATATCGGTTTTTATTTCATCTAGATAAATACGGTGGGGAGCATCATTTTGAGATGCCATCTTTTTTCCTGTCGATTATTTCGATAAGCTCGCTTTCGAGTTGTTGCACTATTTTATCATAGCTATGGACCTGCTGCACGTAGTTGAGAGCAGCCTGTCCAAGTGTCCGGCAGCGCTCTTCCGATTCAAGCAGGGGTACTATCTTGGCAGGCATATCGGCCGGACTTTCGGTATAAACAATCCCCTGTTCTTCGCCTTGGACTATCGCGGTTACACCCGGCAGAGCAGTGATTACACTCGGCCGGCCGCAGGCCTGGTACTGTACTATTTTGCCGGGGAAAATATCCCTGGTAGCATCGGTAATAAGGAAAGTGTTTATAAGTACCGCTGCCAGATTCATATAAGCCGGCATAGTTTCGTAAGGCTGGAATCCGGTGATGGTAATCTGCCCGTCGAGACCTTCTTCGGTGATGATTTTCCCCAAGGCAGGGTGCTGGGGCCCGTCACCGACGATGAGCAATCTGGCTTCCGGCACACTTTCCAGTATTTCATGGAAGCGGCGGATAAAAATATCCAACCCGGAGAAATCGAATAGTGTACCGATGAAAACGATTACCGGAGTTTCTTTTCCGAGTCCCCATTTTTCCCGGACCTCCGCTGTATCTATATCAGGCCGGAATGACCGGGTATCCACCCCCAGGGGAAGCAGCTTGACGTTTTCCCTCTTCGCACCCATATTCATTACATAATCTGTCAGCTTGGGGCTTATAGTCATAATCAGGTCGGATTTCGAATAAACCTTTTTCTCCAGCATACGAGTTACTGGGGCCAACAGAGCAGAAGGGGTAAGTTCTCCCAGAATATCGATTGAACGGAAAACCACCGGGACGTCTAGTTTTTTTGCCAGCCGGATGGTCTGCAGTCCATTGGTGGGCACGGAATAAAGTACCACTGCATCGATTTCTTTATCCCTGATGGTACGTTGAATTTCAGAATAATGAGTAAAGGCGGCTGACAAACGGCTCAAGACCGGTATTTTTATGAAACCGGGACGTATCAATTCCACGGAGGCTTCCGGGTAAGCCCGGCCTACTTTGCCTATTGCTCTGGTTTTAAGACTGCCGAAGTCCAGAAGGTTATCCCTGACCCACATCGATTCATAGTCGATTGCGTAGACCCGGTGTCCCGCAAGAGACATCATTTCGGCAAGGGTGTGTATCTCGAATACTACTTTTCTGAGCCAGTCTACTTCATGGATAAAAAGTATATTCAAACTTCTTCCTCTTGCCGACGGGGCGTTCTATTATTGGGTCCGCCATTGATGGATTAGAACCTGGCACTTTTTTCGATATTTTCCTGGTTCTCTTTAATCCACTCGTAAGCTCTTTTTATCCCCTCTTTAACGCCGGTAGTGGTTCGGTAGCCGATAATTTTGCTGGCTTTTTCGATGGAGGCCCGACGCTTTGAAATCAGGTCCCAGTCACGCCGTGGCACCAGATTCACACCGGCCTTGTTGCCGGTTAGCTCATTGACTATATTGGCAACCTCGATTACTTTTGTCTCTGTTTCGGAAGCCAGATTGAAGGCATCTCCGACCGCCTCCGGAATTATACCAAGACGCAAAGTGCCATCCACGATGTCTTCAACAAAGGTGAAGTCACGCGTTTCTTCACCGGTGCCGGTAATAGGTAGAGGGTTACCATGCATCGCCCACCAGAGGAAATTGGGAATAACATTGCGGTAAGCGCCCGGTATCTCCCCCGGTCCGAAGACGTTGAAATAACGGGCGATGGCTACCGGAAGACCATAATAATTATTGAAAAAGTTACAATAAAGCTCGCCGAGCAGCTTGGTAATCTGGTAAGGAGTATCGAGATGCAGCGAGACAAAGTCCTCTTTCAAAGGCAGAGGTGCCTGGCTGCCGTAAACCGAGCACCCGGACGAGGCAAAGACCACCCTGGTAACCTTGGCCAGATGAGCATACTGGAGTATCTTTATGATGCCTTGTCCGTTGACCAGAAGGTCGGTCTCCGGATTATCAACCGAGTTCTGATTGGCGAAATGAGCGGCCAAGTGGAAAACGTAATCGACTTTTCTGGAAAAGGCATGTTTCAGAACCTCGTCATCCAGTATGCTTCCCTCGACGAAAAGTACGCTCGGATGGACGGGAATATTCCATTTTGCCGCCGCAGAAAGGTCATCAAGAACGATTATTTTTCCGGCTTCCGCTTTTATCAGGTTTTTCGTCAAGTTGGTACCTACGCAGCCGGCACCGCCGGTTATTAGTACTGTTTTACCTTTGTATTCCTTCAGGTAATCATCATACATTTCTCTTCCAAGACCTCCGTTCATCTCGGTTAGAGGTTATATGTCTTTTTCATCCAGTCTATCGTCTTCGGTATTCCCTCTTCCAGTGGAACCCTGGGGTTGTGTTTAAGGTCTCTTCTGATTTTGGAGTAGTCCATATGCTTCACTTTGGTGGTGAAGGGTTCCGCTTCTTTGTAATTGACTTTCGAATCGTCGATGCCAACGTTTTTCAGGATAAGGTCGGAAACATACTTGATATCGTGTTCCCATTCTTCTTTACTGCCGACGTTATATACTTCTCCCGGTATGAAGTTGTCCACGATATTGGCGAAGGTTCGGCAGGTGTCTTCCACGTAGTCGAAGATGCGCATATGCCCCATATAGACGGTATAGGACTGACCGGTAAGGGCTTTATAGATAAAGTTAGGGACAACCCCCCTGTATGGACTGTAATGC
>CAZIYN010000154.1:0-2240 GCA_964543495.1 uncultured Dehalococcoidales bacterium
GAATAAATATGCTGGTCTGGCAGGGAGTCCTGGCTTTCGAGTTATTTACCGGGAAGAAACCGCCGTTCGAACTCATGAAAAAAGAGGCGATGAAATTCCTCTAGACTGCGAGGCAACATGAAAACCAATATTGCGCTTATAGGCTATATGGGAACGGGTAAGACAATCGTGGGGCAGCTCCTGGCTGAGAAGCTGGACATGAACCTGATAGAGATGGACTGGTTTATCGAGCAGGTAGCCGGAATGACCATACCGGATATTTTCAAACAGGAAGGTGAATCCGGTTTCAGGGAGCGTGAAATAGCCGCCGCCAAGAAGATAGCCGGTGAAAAATATAGCGTTATCGCCTGCGGCGGCGGGATAGTGCTGAACAAGATAAACATAGACCGATTGAAGGAAAGCTCCGTAATTGTCTACCTGACCGCATCGCCGAAAACGATACAGAAAAGAGTCTCCGGTGAAGCTGGACAGAGACCGCTGCTGGAGGTGGAAGACCAGCTTAAAACAATAAAGGAAATGTTGAAATACCGGGGTCCGTTCTATGAACGGGCTGCCGAGATTACGGTGAATACCACCAGGCTGAGTGTGGACACCGTGGCGGATGAAATTATAAAGAGACTCAGGGAAAATGAAGGTTTCGATATCAAAAAGTGAAGTAAGAGGTAAGGTCACCGCTCCTCCCTCGAAGAGTTATACTATTCGAGGGCTGGTCTGTGCCGCCCTCGCCCGTGGAGAAAGTGAAATAGTCAATCCCCTGAGTTCCAATGATACCGAAGCCTGCCATGATGTCTTAGATAAGCTCGGGGTACGGATAGTACAGGGAAAAGAATCGTGGAGAGTCAGCGGTGGGAATTTCCGAGAGCCGGAATCTGATCTGTACTGCCGTGAATCAGCAGCAACACTGAGGTTCATGACGGCTGTGTGTTCTCTGGTACCGGGCAAGTGCCGGCTTACCGCCGCCACCTCCCTGCTTGAAAGGCCTGTTTTACCCCTCATCGAGGCGTTAACGCAGCTTGGGATAGATTGCGGGTACGACGAAACCGGGCAATATATCACGGTCAACGGCGGCAGTTTGAAAGGCGGCCTTACCGAAATCGCGGGAAATATCAGTTCTCAGTACGTTTCCGCCCTGCTGATGATATCGCCGTTCGCCGAAAAAGGTATGACTGTCAGATTGACCACGCCGCTTGAATCGAAGCCATACGTCACGATGACACTGGAATGCCTGCGGTCATTCGGAATTAAGGTAAAACACTCGGAAGATCTGAGAGGGTTCAACTCATCAAAACAGACCTATAAACCGACGGTATACAGAGTGGAAGGCGACTGGTCTTCGGCTTCATATCTGCTTGCCATGGGTGCTATGACCGGTGAAACAGAAGTGGATAATCTGAATCCGGACAGTCTCCAGGCGGACAAAAAGATACTGGACTTCCTGGTTGATATGGGAGCGTCGGTCGAGACTAGAGGAAATACAGTCGCCGTAAGAAAATCGGCACTGAAAGCCATTAAGGCGGACTTAACCGACTGTATAGACCTTCTGCCGACGGTAGCGGTGCTGGCGGCAGCAGCCGAAGGAACCAGTGAGTTGACCGGAATCGAGAGAGCCAGGTTGAAGGAATCCAACAGAATACTGGCTGTAAAAAACGGACTGTCAGAAATGGGTATCCAGGTAGTGGAAGAAAGTAATAAAATGACGGTTAAGGGAGGAAAACCTGAAGGCGGCGTGATAGACCCGGTGAACGACCACCGTATCGCCATGGCTTTCAGCCTGCTGGGCATGGTATCCGGCGGAACCGTAATAAATAACGCCGAATGTGTATCGAAGACATATCCTGAATTCTGGGATATACTTAAAAACACAGGCGGCGAGGTGAAGACAGATGGGCAATAGTATTGGAAAGATATTCACCGTAACCAGCTTCGGGGAAAGCCACGGCAGGTGTGTCGGCGTGGTAATTGACGGCTGCCCCGCCGGTTTACCGCTAACCGAAGACGACATACAGAAAGAAGTTGACCGGAGAAAACCATCCGCCGGGATATCCACCTCCAGAGTTGAACCGGAAAAGGTGGAAATACTGTCCGGCGTATACGGCGGATATACTACAGGCGCTCCAGTATGCCTGCTGGTGTGGAATACGGACATAGATTCATCCGAATACGAAAAGACCAGGTTATTGCCGCGTCCGGGCCACGCCGATTATACCAATTACATCAAGTACGGCGGATATAATGACTAC
>CAZIYN010000154.1:2250-5901 GCA_964543495.1 uncultured Dehalococcoidales bacterium
GGCGGCGGCAGGTCATCGGGTAGGATTACCGCCGGATACGTTATGGCGGGAGCCGTAGCCAGGAAACTGCTGGCAGGTATCGGCACGGAGATACTTGCCCATACCGTGGAAATCGGCGGCATCAAAGCTGCGAAAACGGAGTATGATGAAATAAAGAATAACAGAGAAAAGAATCCCCTCAATTGCGCCGATATGAAAGCTGCCGATGAAATGATGAAAGCAATCGAGCAGGCTCAATCTACAAGTGATAGCTTAGGTGGAATAGTTGAGGGGATAGCGCTTAACGTCCCTACCGGGCTGGGAGAACCCGTCTTCGATACGCTGGAGGGGGAACTCGCCAGAGCAATTTTCTCCATACCGGCAGTGAAGGGTGTCGAGTTCGGTTCCGGTTTCTCCGCTGTGGAGATGAAAGGCTCGGAAAATAACGATGCTTACGCGATTTCGGATGGTAAAATAGTTACCCGCACCAACAATGCCGGCGGTATACTAGGCGGGATAAGCAACGGCATGCCCGTAACTCTGCGGGTAGCCATAAAACCCACTCCGTCCATAGCAAAAAAACAGGAAACGGTGGACATGGAAAAATTGAGGGAAGCCACCATCGAAGTAAAGGGCAGGCATGATGCGTGTATCGTTCCGCGTGCTGTGCCGGTGGTGGAAGCGATGATGGCGGTAACGCTCTGTGATTTCGCTCTGAGAGCAGGAATTATCCCGGAGGTAATCAGATGAGTCTTGAAGAGTTAAGAAAGAAGATAGACGAAGCCGACAGGAAAATAGTCCGGCTCATTGCCGAAAGAATCCGGATTGCAGAAGAAATCGGTGGTATAAAAAAACAGCAGGGAAAGCAGATAGAGGACACATCCAGAGAACAAATAGTACTGAACAATATTACCGAAGTCGCCCGGGAAGAAAACCTCAATCCCGATGACGTAACCAGATTATACCGGCAGATAATGTCCATGGCTAAGAGTATCGAGGGGACGGTGATAGCGTTTCAGGGTGAAGCCGGAGCTTACAGCGAAGAAGCAGCATACAACTATTTCAGCTCTTCCGTCCTCCTTAAACCCTGTGAAACTCTCGATGATGTTTTCAGGGCAATAGAACGGGAAGAAGCGCAGTCCGGTATTATTCCGGTCGAAAATTCGCTTGAAGGAAATGTCGGCCAGTCTTATGACCTGCTTCTGGAATCGGAACTAAAAATTTCCGGCGAGAGCGAACTCCGCATAATCCACTGTCTGATAGCTCATCCTGGAACAGGGCTGGATTCCCTGAAAAGAGTGTACTCACACCCTCAGGCGCTGGGACAGTGCCGTGATTACCTGAGTCACCTTGATTGCGAGCTAATTCCTACCTACGATACAGCCGGAAGCGTAAAGATGATTAAGGAGAGAGGGATTACCGACGGCGCCGCCATCGCCAGCGCCAGAGCCGCCGAAATCTACGGTATGCAAATACTGGCAAAAGGAATCGAGGATCATCCCGGTAACTACACACGTTTCTTCATCCTGTCGAAACAAATTGCGCCCCGAACCGGAAAAGACAAAACCTCTATAGTCTTCTCGGTAAAGCATGAGCCGGGAGCTTTATTTGATTTCCTTAAAATCCTGACCTCGGAAAATCTGAATATGACCAAGATAGAGTCCAGGCCTACCAGGCAGAAGCCGTGGGACTATAACATGTATCTTGACTTTGAAGGGCACTGCGAAGATGAGAAAGTTAAGAAAACGCTGGAGATTCTTGAAAGTCACTCCCTCTTTCTGAAAGTGCTGGGCTCATATCCCAGAATGAAATAAGAGCCGGGTCATAGCCCGGCTCTTCCCGCTCTAGTTCGTAGCAAGAGTCAGAAACAGCGTCTTTCTAATTCTGTTATTCACCTTCGGTGATGATTCCGCCTTCTTAAGGAGCTTGGGGCTGACGGTTACCATCGAAGGCTCTTCGCCAACACCTTTTATCTCGGGAATATTTCTAAATACATTCAGGATGTCCGCCATTAAGGCTGCTTTGTTTAGAGCTATCGTCATAATAGTGCCTTCTTCCCAAGCACCGATTACCTGTAAAACCCGGGATTTCAGCACATGCTCTACTCTACCTGAAAGGCGCATCAACTGGTTGGCTTCTATAGGCGGCGGGAGAATCAACTGCAACTCTTCCACCATGTTCTCCATACCGGTTTCGGAACCGTTATTCTTCCCTGTTTCATATTCAAGCTTTATCTTGGCTCTGATATTTTCGCTCGTTACTATTTCACCGGCATGAACCTGTCTTATCGCTTTAGCCAGTTCGTCACACTTGATGTCTTTCAGCAGATAACCGCTGGCGCCGGCTTCCATTGCCTGACTCAGGTACTGGTCGTACAGAGTAAGCATGATTACGTTAGTGGAAGGGAACTTCCTCTTTACCTGCCGAGTTAACTCGATGCCGTCCACGCCGGGCATCTTGATATCCATCAGCACCACGTCGGGGGTAAGCTTCTCGATCTGGGCAAAGGTCTCATCTCCATCGGCTCCCTGCCCCACCACTTCCAGATCATCTTCCTGTTCCAGCATATGCTGCAATCCGTCGCGCACTACCTGATGGTCGTCAACCAATAGAATATGGATGGCCTTCCTTGATTTTACCTTGGTACCCAATTTTGAAAATCCTTTCAGTCTCATTTTCACCCTGTTTCCTGCCTGAAACAGCTGTTAACGGGAAAATGGCGCAAGCCTGATAATACAGTTTTCCAGGCTGGTTTTGGAATCCCTAAAAGGCTAACTCTACAAGCTAAAAGTAGCAGTTTGTTGAGCCCGGAGTTTCACAGGGATAACCGGCTGCCATTTATACCCATATTCGGGCGTACTATATCAGCTTTCTTTTATAAGCTTCGGACACGGCTTCCGAACGGTTGCGTACGGTAAGCTTCTCAAATATCAGACTGATACTTCTTTTTACGGATGCCTGACTCAGGAATAACTGCTCGGCTATTTCACTGGTGGTTACTCCGTCGGCGATAAGCCGCAGTATAGATAACTCGCGTTCCGACAGGGCAAATCGCTTTCTGCTGTCCGTGGAAGAAGTCAGTTCATTCAGGTGGTCACGGGTTAAAGACAGTGCCAGTGGTGAACGACCGGCATGAACCGACCGGATAGCCCTTACCAATTCCTCACGGTTGGTGTCTTTCAGGAGATATCCCACCGCCCCTGCTTCGATAGCCTGTGTCAGGTATTCGTCATAGAGGGTCAGCATGATAACGTTACAGGAAGGATGAGTCTCCCTGAGCTGCCGCGTAAGTTCGATACCGTCCACCGCTCCCATTTTTATATCCATCAGGACAATCTCGGGAGACAGCGACTCTACCTGAGGCAATGCCTCTCTTGCGTCAGAAGCTTCACCGACGATTTTAAGGTCGCTCTCAAGCTCCAGCATACGCCGCAGTCCTTCACGGACTACCTGATGGTCATCAACCAGTAGTATGTTAATAGCATCCATTTTATTCTTCCTCCGTGCGAGATTGAACGGGGAAAGTAAATGATAAATCAGTACCATTCCCTTCACTCGTCCTTATGTTCATTTCTCCTCCAAGCATTTCGACTCTCTGTTTCATACCCAGTAAACCCAGGTGCCCTACAGATATCGCGCTATCGAACGTCTGTGCGAGGTTAAAACCACATC